>NZ_JBEOVM010000007.1:0-142459 GCF_040295505.1 Streptomyces sp. NPDC002790
TCACCGACTGACCCCCAACACCCCCCGCCCCCCAACCCCCCGGCTCACCGAGCCGGGGCTTTCGCGTGCGTGGGGTCGCGATGTCCAAAAAATATCCCCGGATTCAGTCCCCTCGTCGGAAATTCAAGTCCGGTGGAATAGAGTCACGGGGTAAACGTTCCGGCCGCGTGCCATTCGCGCTTGACCGGGTGTCAATCGACCGCGTATCGCGGGCATCGAGGCGGAGGCCGAGTCATGCGCATTCCCGCACAGTCGGTATGCACAGCGATCCGCGACGACATCGTCGCCGGCGTCTACGAGCGCGGTGGCCGGCTCACCGAGGAACTGCTCGCGCGTCGCTACGGGGTCTCGCGCGTGCCTGTCCGTGAGGCGCTGCGCACCCTGGAGGCGGAGGGGTTCGTCGTCACGCGCAGGCACGCGGGCGCGTGCGTGGCCGAACCCACCGAGCGGGAGGCGGCCGACCTCCTGGAGATCCGCATGCTGCTCGAACCCATGGGCGCCGCCCGCGCCGCGCAGCGCCGCACCGAGGCCCACCTCAAGGTGCTGCGCGGCCTGGTCAGGCTGGGGCAGGAGCGCTCCCGGCGGGGTGAGAGCGAGGATCTGCGCTCTCTCGGCAGCTGGTTCCACGAGACGCTCGCCCAGGCCTCGGGCAGCCCTGGCCTGATCACCCTGCTCACCCAGCTCCGCCACAAGATCGCCTGGATGTACGCCGTGGAGAGCCCGGCCCGGCCGGCCGAGTCCTGGGCCGAGCACGGTGCCATCGTCGACGCCGTGGCGCGGGGCGACGCGGAGCGTGCCCGCGCCCTGACCACCCTGCACGCGGAGCGTGCGGCCGCCGCCCACAGGCTGCGCGTCCCCCGCGCGGGCGGGCGCGTGAGGACTTCGCAACATGCAGTCAACACGGTGGGGCGCCAGGCTTAACAACAGCGCCGTATACAAAGAAGTGCACTATTCGGTGAATGGATTGAACGAGGTGCGGGGAAAATTGGCTGCCTGTTTCTTCCTATTCCCTGTCGCTCAATTCGCTCCGCAATCGTGAACGAAAAAGCCGCGCGTCCCAAAAGGGAACGCGCGGCTCAGCCGTACTGCTTTTGTCTTTGTGTCAGACGGTCTCGGGGAGCTCCTCGAGACCCTCGGCGACCAGCTTCGCCAGACGGTCGAGCGCGGCGTCCGCACCCTCGGCGTCGGAGGCCAGCACGATCTCCTCGCCGCCCTGCGCGCCCAGGCCGAGCACGGCCAGCATGGAGGCGGCGTTGACGGGGTTGCCGTCGGCCTTGGCGATCGTCACGGGAACGCCGGCCGCCGTGGCGGCGCGGACGAAGATGGAGGCGGGGCGGGCGTGGAGGCCCTCGGTCCAGCCGACGTTGACGCGGCGCTCAGCCATGTGATGCTGCCCTTCAGGTGTCTCACGGTTGTCTAGACCAGTGTTCCATATCGTAAGGCGTGCGTGACGCGGACCCAGGTCCTCACCGGCACGGCCCTTCGGTCCTCCATAGCGTGCCTCCCGTACGCACGGGCCGCGACCCGTACGACAGGCCGTCATCTGTCAGTGCCCGGCCCTACTCTTGCGGCATGGAGACCCCGTCGGACCGGCATGAGTATCCCGCCCACTGGGAGGCCGACGTCGTGCTGCGCGACGGCGGCACCGCGCGGATCAGGCCCATCACGACCGCGGACGCCGAGCATCTGACCAGCTTCTACGAGCAGGTCTCGGACGAGTCGAAGTACTACCGTTTCTTCGCGCCCTACCCCCGCCTGTCCGCCAAGGACGTGCACCGCTTCACCCATCACGACTACGTGGACCGGGTCGGTCTCGCCGTCACGGTGGGCGGCGAGTTCATCGCCACGGTGCGCTACGACCGGATCAACGCGCAGGGGAGGCCGGCGACCGCGCCGGCCGACGAGGCGGAGGTCGCCTTCCTCGTGCAGGACGCCCACCAGGGCCGGGGCGTCGCCTCGGCGCTCCTGGAGCACATCGCGGCCGTCGCCCGCGAGCGCGGCATCCGCCGGTTCGCCGCCGAGGTGCTGCCCGCCAACAGCAAGATGATCAAGGTGTTCCGGGACGCCGGGTACACGCAGAAGCGCAGCTTCGAGGACGGCGTCGTCCGCCTGGAGTTCGACATCGAGCCCACGGAGGCCTCGCTCGCGGTGCAGCACGCGCGCGAGCAGCGCGCCGAGGCCCGCTCGGTGCATCGCCTGCTCGCCCCCGGCTCCGTCGCCGTGATCGGCGTGGGGCGTGCCGCCGGAGGAGTGGGCCGCAGCGTTCTCGACAACCTGAAGGACGCCGGTTTCACGGGCCGCCTGTACGCGGTGAACCAGGCGTTCGGGGACGACGTCACCGAGATCGACGGCGTGCCCGCCCACCGCTCCGTACGCGACATCGACCCGGCCGCCACGGTCGACCTGGCCGTCGTCGCCGTGCCCGCCCCGGACGTCCCCGAAGTCGTCGCCGAATGCGGCGAGCGCGGCGTGCAGGGCCTCGTCGTGGTCTCCGCCGGCTACGCCGAGAGCGGGGAGGAGGGCCGCGAGCGCCAGCGCGCCCTGGTCCGCCAGGCCCGCAGCTACGGGATGCGCATCGTCGGGCCGAACGCCTTCGGAATCGTCAACACGTCACCTGAGGTACGGCTCAACGCCTCGCTCGCCCCCGAGATGCCGCGTCCCGGACACATCGGCCTGTTCGCCCAGTCCGGCGCCATCGGCATCGCGCTTCTGTCCCGCCTGCACCGCAGGGGCGGGGGCGTTACCGGAGCCAGCGGGGTCTCCACGTTCGTCTCCGCGGGCAACCGCGCGGACGTCTCCGGGAACGACGTCCTGCAGTACTGGTACGACGACGCGGACACCCACGTCGCCCTCATGTACCTCGAATCGATCGGCAATCCCCGCAAGTTCACCCGCCTCGCCCGCCGCGCGGCCGCCGCCAAGCCCCTCGTGGTCGTGCAGGGCGCCCGGCACAGCGGCATCGCGCCGACGGGGCACGCGGTGCGGGCCACCCGCCTCCCGTACGCCACCGTGTCCTCGCTGCTGCGGCAGGCGGGGGTCATCCGGGTCGACACGATCACCGAACTCGTGGACACCGGCCTCCTGTTGGCCCGCCAGCCGCTGCCCGAGGGGCCACGCGTCGCCATCCTCGGCAATTCGGAGTCACTGGGCCTCCTGACGTACGACGTGTGCCTCTCCGAAGGGCTGCGCCCCAAGCCACCGCTGGACCTGACGACCGCCGCGTCCGCCGCCGACTTCCGGGCGGCTCTGGAGCAGGCACTGGCCGACGAGAAGACGGACGCCGTCGTGGTCACCGCGATCCCCGCCGTGGGGGAGGGCCCCTCGGAAGACGCGGAACTCGCGGCCGCCCTGAGCGCGGCAGCCGCCACCGGCCCCACGAAGCCGGTGCTCGTCGTCCACGTCGAGCTCGGTGGCCTCGCGGAAGCACTCTCCGCCGCGGCCAGCACGGGACCCAACGCGCCGGACACGCCACCGCACCGCACCACCCCCGAGACGGTCTCCGAGGAACTGCCGCCTCCCGCGGAAGCGGAGCCCGCGCCGCGCCTCATCCCCGCCTACCCGGCCGCCGAGCGCGCCGTCCGCGCGCTCTCCCAGGTGGCCAAGTACGGCCAGTGGCGACGGGACACGGCCGCGCCCGGCAAGGTGCCCGAGTACGACGCCGTCGACGAACAGGGGGCCGCCGACCTCATCGCGGAACTGCTCGCCAAGGAGAGCGACCCGCGAGGCGCCGACCTCGCCCCGGAGGACGCCCGCGCGCTGCTGTCCCGCTACGGCATCGACGTGCGCGCCACCACGCCCGCACCCGGCCCGGACGAGGCCGCGGCGGCAGCACACACGCTCGGCTACCCGGTGGCCCTGAAGACGACGGCCCCGCACCTGCGGCACCGCCCCGACCTGGGCGGCGTACGCCTGGACCTGACCGGCGAGGGAGAGCTGCGGCGCGCCTACGAAGACCTGACCCAGCGGCTCGGCAAGCCGGCCGAACTGCGGCCGGTCGTGCAGTCGATGGCACCGCGCGGAGTCGACACCGTCGTGCGCGCCGTCATAGACCCGGCCGCGGGCGCCGTGCTCTCCTTCGGGCTCGCCGGCGCCGCCTCCGAACTGCTCGGTGACACCGCGCACCGGCTGATCCCGGTGACCGACAAGGACGCGCAGGCGATCGTGCGGTCCATCAAGACGTCCCCGATCCTGTTCGGCTGGCGCGGCGCGGCCCCCGTCGACACGCCCGCGCTCGAGGAGCTGCTGCAGCGGGTGTCGCGCCTGGTCGACGACCACCCCGAGGTCGTCGGCGTCGCCCTCGAACCGGTCGTCGTGGCGGAGCGCGGGCTGACCGTCCTCGGCGCCTCCGTCCGGCTCGCGCCGCCGCCCGCCCGTGACGACCTCGGCCCGCGCACCCTGCCCGACGCGTACTGAACCACTTCGCGACCACCCCGTCCGAAGCCCTCACGGAGAGTTATCCACAGGGGCATCGGCAGTCTCTTTGCGGGCCTTAGGATGGACCCCATGGCCAAGACCAGTACGACGACCCAAGGGCTGCGAGCGGCGATCGAGCGCAGCGGTTACTACCCGGCTCTTGTGGCCGAGGCGGTGGAGGCCTCGGTCGGCGGCGAGCCGATCTCGTCATATCTGGTGCACCAGGAGACCACGTTCGACGCGAACGAAGTCCGTCGGCATGTCACCGTCCTGGTCCTGACCGACAGCCGCTTCATCGTCAGCCACACCGACGAGCAGGCGGCGGACAGCACGTCCCCGACGTCGTACGCGACGACGTCGACGGAGTCCGTGCAGATCGGCCGGATCTCGTCGGTCGTGCTCAGCCGCGTCGTCGCCAATCCGGAGAAGTACGTCCCGGGGTCGCTGCCCCGCGAGGTCGTCCTCACCATCGGCTGGGGCGCCGTGTCCCGCATCGACATGGAGCCGGCGACCTGCGGTGACCCCAACTGCGAGGCGGACCACGGATACACGGGCAGCACGACCGCGGACGACCTGAGCCTGCGCGTCAGCGAGGCAGGGGACGGCCCGGAGACCGTGCGCCAGGCCCTCACCTTCGCCCAGTCCCTCTCCGAGGCCATCGCGGACGCCGGCCGCCGATGACGCAGGCCGCCTGGGACGACGTAGAGCCGCTGCCCGTCCACTCCGCTCCCGTCCCGGCGTACGGCACCGGATCCCTCGCCGATCTACTGCCCACCATCGGCACCCACCTGGGCGTGCCCGGCTGTACCGCCGCCATCCCCGAGCTGCAGCCGGTCGACCGCGCCTGCGTGTTCCTGATCGACGGCCTGGGCTGGGAGCAGCTCAGGGCGCATCCGGACGAGGCCCCGTTCCTCAGCTCGCTCATATCGTCCTCGCGCGGCGGCACCGGCCGCCCGATCACCGCGGGCTATCCGGCGACCACCGCGACCTCCCTCGCCTCCGTGGGCACCGGTCTGCCGCCCGGCGCGCACGGCCTGCCCGGCTACACCGTGCGCAACCCGGACACCGGCGAGCTGATGAACCAGCTCCGCTGGAAGCCGTGGACGAAGCCGCGGACCTGGCAGCCGTACCCCACGATCTTCCAGCGCGCCCACGAGGCGGGCGTGCACACGGCACAGGTGTCCGCGCCGCACTTCGAGTCGACGCCCCTCACCAAGATCGCCCTCAGCGGCGGCACGTTCCACGGACGCCTCTCCGGCGAGGACCGCATGGACCTGGCCGCCGAGCAGCTGTCCGCGGGGGACCGGTCGCTCGTCTACACGTACTACAGCGAGGTCGACGGCAAGGGGCACCGCTTCGGCGTCGACTCCGACCCCTGGCGCGGCCAGCTCATGTACGTCGACCGCCTCGCGCAGCGCCTCGCCGAGCAACTGCCGCCGCGCAGCGCCCTGTACGTCACCGCCGACCACGGCATGGTCGACATCCCCTTCGACGAGCAGTCCCGTATCGACTTCGACGACGACTGGGAACTGGGCGCGGGCGTCGCCCTGTTGGGTGGCGAGGGCCGCGCCCGCCATGTGTACGCGGTGCCGGGCGCGGCGGGTGACGTGCTCACGGTGTGGCGCGAGGTGCTCGGTGAGCAGTTCTGGATCGCCTCGCGCGACGAGGCCATCGCGGCCGGCTGGTTCGGGCCACAGGTTGATCAACGTGTGTACGACCGGCTCGGTGACGTCATCGCCGCGGCCCGTGACGACGTGGTCCTCATCGCCTCACGAAGCGAGCCGAAGGAATCCCTGATGGTCGGCAACCACGGCTCGATGACCCCGGCGGAGCAGCTCGTACCACTGCTGGAAGTACGGTCCTGACCCACCGGCCCCACCGATCACTTCGGCAACCCCCTCACGTCACGCGAAAGGTGCTCAACTTCCCATGCCCGAGCTGGTGTTCTTCTCCGGAACGATGGACTGTGGGAAGTCGACCCTCGCTCTGCAGATCGAGCACAACCGCTCGGCGCGCGGCCTCCAGGGCCTCATCTTCACCCGCGACGACCGTGCGGGGGAGGGCAGGCTCTCCTCCCGCCTCGGCCTGGTCACGGACGCCGTGGAGGTCGCCGACGACCTGGATGTCTACGGGTACGTGGTCGACCACCTCTCGCACGGTGGCAGGGTGGACTACCTGATCGCGGACGAGGCACAGTTCCTCGCGCCGGAGCAGATCGACCAGCTCGCCCGCGTCGTCGACGAGCTGGAACTGGACGTCTTCGCCTTCGGCATCACGACCGACTTCCGCTCCAAGCTGTTCCCCGGCTCGCAGCGCCTGGTCGAACTCGCCGACCGCGTAGAGGTGTTGCAGGTCGAGGCGCTGTGCTGGTGCGGTGCCCGTGCCACGCACAACGCCCGTACGGTCAACGGCGCGATGGTCGTCGAAGGCGCCCAGGTCGTCGTCGGCGACGTGGACCACATGGCGGACGAGATCGGCTACGAGGTGCTGTGCCGGCGGCACCATCGGCGGCGGATGACGAGTGCGACGGCGCACGCGGCAGCGCTCTCCCCGGACGTGCTGCCGGTCGGCTCGGCCTGAGCGAAACACGGGTCCCCGGGAAACGCAGGCCCCAGGAGACGCTCCACCTACGCAGCCGGAGACGCCACCACCGAGAACTCCGCGCCCTCCGGATCCGCCACCGTGGCCACCCGTCCGTGCGAGCCCTCGCGGGCGGCGGACACCACGTGGCCGCCCAGGTCGGCGGCGCGTTCCACCGACTCGTCCACGTCCCTGACCGTGAAGTACGTCATCCAACGCGGGCCCTGGCCACGGGGCAGGGCGTGGCCGACGCCGTGCACGGAGGCCACGGGGCGGCCCGCCAGGTGCAGGGTCAGGAAGTCGAAGTCGGCGGAGACGACGGCCTCTTCGGTGTATCCGAAGACCGCCTGGTAGAACTTCGCGACGCTCGCGGTCTCCCGCGTCACCAGCTCGTTCCACGCCATCGCACCCGGCACCCCGGTCACCGCCGACCCCACGTGCCCGGCGGCCTGCCAGATTCCGAACACCGCGCCCGCGGGGTCGGAGCCGATCGCCAGCCGGCCTGCTTCCCCGGCGTCCAGCGGGCCCACGCCCACCGTGCCGCCGCAGTGCCGTACCGTCTCGGCCGTCGCGTCCACATCGTCCGAGGCCATGTAGGGGGTCCAGGCGATCGGCAGCTGGCGGCCGGGCGGCAGCTGGCCGATGCCGGCGACTTCCCTGCCGTTGAGGAGCGCCCGCGCGTACGGGCCGAGCTGCTGGGGGCCGGGCCTGAACTCCCAGCCGAACAGCGCCCCGTAGAACTCCTGGGTCGCGGCCATGTCGTGCACCATCAGGCTCACCCAGCAAGGGGTGCCCGGTGCGCGCCGGGCTGCTGCCTCGGTCATCGTCACTCTCTCCTCGGAACGGAACCCTCGGGGCCCGCGGCTCGGGCTCTCAATGTCAGGTGGCGCCCGTATCTCAGGTGGCGCCCGTGCCGATGGTGGCACTCGGTGCCGTACGACGCTCTTCGGCCGCGCCGAAACCATCGGACTCCCCGCGGAGGATGCCCGAAACGGTGTTTCGCATACGTTTCGGTGCCGCGGCCCCGCCATGTCCGGTCAACATACGCTCGGTAGTCGATCGAGCACGCTATACGACCAGGAGCGCGCAGGCCAGAGCATGAGCAAGGATGGACCCATGAATGCCATCATCTCCGCATCCGAACTCGCGAGCGAGTTGACGGGCGGGCGGCCCCCCGTGCTGCTCGACGTCCGCTGGCAGCTCAGCCTCGCCAAGTCCGCCGGTGCGCCGGCGTTCGACGGCCGTGCCGAGTACACGGCGGGCCATGTGCCGGGCGCGGTCTACGTCGACCTCGACACGGAACTCGCTGGTCACGCGGGGCCGGGCGACGGCCGGCACCCCTTGCCCGAGCTGTCCGGATTCGGTGCGGCGATGCGCGCGGCCGGCGTCTCCGCGGACCGCGACGTGGTTGTATACGACGGCGGCCAGGGCTGGGCCGCGGCGCGCGCCTGGTGGCTGCTGCGCTGGACGGGTCACCCGTCCGTGAGAGTTCTCGACGGCGGGCTTGACGCCTGGGACGGCCCCCTGGAGACCAAGGCCCCGGCGCCGCAGCCGGGCAGCTTCGAGCCTGCACCCGGTGCCACCGGACTGCTCGACGCGGATGCCGCCGCGTCCCTGGCCCGCTCCGGTCTCCTCCTGGACGCCCGCGCCGCCGAGCGCTACCGCGGCGACGTGGAGCCCATCGACCGCGTCGGCGGCCACATCCCCGGCGCCGTGTCCGCTCCGACCACGGAGAACGTCGGCGGCGACGGCCGCTTCCGGCCGGCCGCCGAGCTCGCGGAACGCTTCAAGTCCCTTGGCGCGAACGGTGATCCGGGCCAGGTCGGCGTCTACTGCGGCTCAGGTGTCTCCGCCGCGCACGAGATCCTGGCGCTCGCCGTGGCGGGCACCGACGCCCAGCTGTACGTCGGCTCCTGGTCCCAGTGGTCCGCCGACGAGGCGCGCCCGGTGGCGACGGGACCGGACCCGCAGTAGCCACCGCCACGCAGAGGGGGGGGGGGGCGGCGGGCGGGGGGGGGCCCCCCCACCGCCCGGCGAATCGTTCCTCGGCCACACCGACCGTCCCCCGCGCCATCGAACACGGCGAGTTCGAAATCAAGCTCGCTCGATGTAGCCGTGTGTGGTCGCCGACGGGAGCGTCAGCGCAGGTGGACGGCTCCGGTGTGGGCATTGAGCACGTAGTGGTGGCCGTGGGCACGGGCCGTGCTGTGGCCGGCGTCCAGGGCAGCGACGCGCACGCCGTGCCGAGTGATCCAGGCCTTGTATGTCCCGTTCGCCAGCCTGGTGACATGGGCGAAGTCACCGTCGGCGAGCCGCACGTCGTGCGTCTTGCCGACCTGGCTCTTGTGGTGCTTCTTGTGCCGCGCATCCTTCTTCGCGGGGTGCTGCGGCACGTTCTGCTCGCTGTGCCAGCCACCGGGGTGCGTCACTCCGACGAAGCCGTTCGCCTGGTTGAGCACGTACGTGTAACCGTGCACGCGCTGACTCTTGTGCGCGGAGTCGAGCGCCGCGATCCGCACACCCTTGTGCGTGACCCAGGCCTGGTACGTGCCGTTCGCCAGCTCGGTGACGTGCGCGGTGCTGCCGTCGCTGAGCGGCAGGGTCTGGGTACGACCCGCCGCGTCACCGTGCCGGGCGGTAGCCGCGGGGGCGGCATGGGCCGGAGCGGCCTCGGCAGTCACGGCGAGGGCGGTCACGGCACCGAGACCGATAACGGCGGATGCCAGGGTCGTGCGGACAATACGAGAGGTCTGCATGCGCCGGCCCCTTTCCATGAGTCGAATGATTCGAGTGGGTCGATCGAGTCGAACGCGTCGTGTCGACCGCGTACTCATGAAGCTAGGCGGCACACATCAAGGCATTCCGTAGGAGACATCGCAGACATGTGAAAGCACCTCAAGAGTGCACAGTTAGTGACCAAATACCCGGCCACAACAGGGCCCTTCTGCCCGGCCGACATCTGGAGGTACACCCTTCAGTTACAGGGGGTGATCGTCGTGGCGGCCGCGAGTGCGGTCGAGGTTGGCGCCCAGGCGGATCGTGCCTCTCGACCCGTCCTGCCGAGCGGTGGCGTGGGCCCTGGTCGTGGCCCAGCGGCCGAGGATGTGCCGGTTGATGGCGCTATCTGAATCCGGTTCAGACCGCAGTTCCGTGAAGCTCATGGTCGGGTGAGGATGCGGATCCGGAGGAGTCGGAACGAGGCCCGGTCGCCGCCCGCGCCACCAACGTCTCCGTACAGTTGGGGCCGGTGCCATACGGCTCCGTCCCACCAGTAGCCTCAATGCCGGTAGAGGAACCCGTTGCGCCCGAACATCCACTCGTGGTGAAGGGAGCTCACGTCCTCGTCATGGATCAACAGCACGGTGCGCCCGTGAACGGGGTGCTGATGGACGGCCCACGCGTAGGCGCGGTTCTTCGTTTCGCTCGTGAAGGCCACCCATCCCCCACCGCGCAGACGGTCCGTGCGTCCCCACAGCCCCTCACCCTGGTTACGGCCCGTTTCGCTCGATCGCGTCGGGATTCTCCAACGGCAACCGCTCATCATTGATGAACGGCAAGCCCGGAACCGGGTGATCCGTCCGCAGGCCATTGGCGACCGGCTGAACCCAACTCAAAACCCCTCCTTGGATGCAGTCTCCAGCACTCCGTGCCCCTCCGCGCGGACAGGCCCCCCGGCATCCTTGCGGCACCGCAGGCGTCGCGAAACCAAAGTTGCGCAGACGCCGGATAGTTGGCTCGCGGGCTATCCGAGGCGGGTTTGCGATTGACTCGTTCCGCTCGGCCGGAAGCACCCGGTCAAGCTTGGGGGTGAACCATTCGCCGACGCGCGGAGCTCAGCAGGGGCTAGCTGTCCGCGCTCGCCGGCCTCGGCCTCGGCTGGGCGACGTGAGCTCGCTAGTGCTCTGACCTCATAGGTTCGCCGGTTGGCGGTCCTGATCTCGAGGTATCGATTGATCCAGCCGTAGGCTCCACTGTCATGGGATCAGCGATGTCTTTCATCCATCACCTTGGCGTGTTCGCCTCCGACTTCGAGGCGAGTGAAAGGTTCTACACCGCGGCGCTTGAGCCGCTCGGGATCTCTGCCGGATATCGAGGAAAAGGTGTCGCCGAGTATTGGCATCCGGATCGGGATACTCCCTCGGTGTCGTTGGAACGCGCGGATCCGTCCGCTACGGCGACTCGGGGGATGCACCTCGCATTCGACGCCGGGAGTCGAGCAGCGGTAGACACGTTCCACTCCGCTGCGGTGGCAGCCGGAGGCGCCTCCCGGCACACTCCGCGGCTTTGGAGTGAGTATCGCGCCTACTGTGCGTTCGTCAGCGATCCCGATGGCAACAACATCGAGGCCGTTCACAAGGAGATCCAGTAGCAGCTCGGCCCTGGTCAGGCTGCCTCAGCGACGGGGCGTGACTAGTTCCCCACCCCGCGGCGAGCGGCTCGGAATGCCGTGGCCGTGGCCTTCGTGGCCTTACCCGCTCGAGGGCGCCCCGCTTCATGGCACTGGGATGGACTGCGCGAACGAACCTCAAGGACACACCCGGCAGCGCCGCACCTTGGCCGCTGACGTCCCATTAGAGAGGGACATGCCAGAGTCGGGCGTGCCCTCTCGCGCATGTCAGGCGCCCACCCGCTTTGCCCGGGCCACCAGCGCGTCGCGCAGGATGCCGTCGGACGCGCGCGCCATCCGGAGCAGTTCACGGATCACCTCGGCCTTGTCCCAGCGAACGCCGGTCTGAGCCCTCAGGTCCAGGAGCCAATGGTCGATCTCGTGGGACTCACCCGGGTCGAAGCGGACTCTCGTCGGGATCGCGCCCTCCGCCTTCGGAGCTGGCCGGGGAGCGGTGTTGTACGTCGTCATGCCAGCCCAACGAGTCAGCTGCGCGAAGGACGCACGGCGCCGTTCCCGGCGGCATGGAGCCGCGGCTCCATGCCGTCAGCTCTCCTCTTCGGGTCCGGGGTCGCGTAGCCGATTGCGATGGCCGCAGTCCCAGCACTGCACCGTCTCCGGGAGGTTCACAAACCGCGTGCCGGAAACGCCGAAGGAACCGTCGATGCGGAAGCCTCCGCAGCTGGGGCGGGGGGCGTTGGAGGGCAGGTCACAGCGGAGGCAGTTGCCTTGCGCTCTGGACTCGCCCAGGCGGGTAACTCGGGTGTCTGCGCTGCCGCATCGCACGCAGAACGCTTCCTGTGTCTGCATGGTTTTGGTTGTACGCCAGATTTCCAAAGACGTTCCCCCCCTTGCTCTTGGCCGGGACTGAGACCGCTGAGCGGCAGTGACGGCCAGGTCCACTCCCGGGCGCCGACGTCTAGGACGTTCCGACGAGATCGGCCTTCGACCCATCGCCCCGGACAGCAAGGGAGTTGGGTGCGGATCCTCTGAAGTTCTGGTCGGTGACGGGCTGAGTTGGAAAGACGTTGATTGGCATGTGCCTCGCGCTCAACCCATGTGTTCGGGCAGTCGCTTTCGAGCAGCTGCCCGGCCCTTGATTTCCCGAAACGAGAGTCTGGAGCATGAGCGCAGTACGGCCGCCCCCACTTGGAACAGTGACCGTGCCTCAGGACCTGCTCGCGCCCACCCGCAGAAATGAGGCACCTCCCTCGCGCGCGAGGGAGGTGCCCCGAGCGCCCACGACCCCATGGCCCGCGTCAGGGAGTCCGGGCGGCCACGCGCCGGGCGGCATCGCCCGGAAGCCTGACGTTTCCCACCCGGGACTGTCGAAGCGTCAGTCGGGCGGAGAGCCGGGCTTCCGGGCGATGCGGCGACCGGTCCTCTCTGTCAGGCGGAAGCGGGTTTGGGATCGGCCGCTGACGAGGCGTCGGCTGCCGAGTCCACTGCCCCGCTTCCAGCGCTGTCGTTCCTGCCGCCTCCTCGAACGGCAAGGACGCTGAGTGCGGCCAGAATTCCGACCACTGTCAGGCCGACCAGGCCCCCCTTGGTGGAACCCGTCGTGGTTTCCAGGATGCCGAAGGCGGTCGGGGCGACGAAGCCGCCCAGGTTGCCGATGGAGTTGATGAGCGCGATGCCCGGGGCGGCGGCGCGGGCGTCCAGGTAGTTCTGCGGGATGGTCCAGAAGATGGGGGAAGCCGGCTTGAAGCCGACCGCGGCGATGCAGAGGGCGCCGAGGCCGAGCCACGGCGAGACGTAGACGGCGAGGAGTGTGCCGAGGCTGCCGATGAGCAGGAGCGTGATCAGCAGGGAGCGGCGCTTGCCCGAGCGGTCGGAGATCCGGCCGGAGACCCAGACGGCGGCGATCGCGAACAGCCAGGGGACGGAGGTGAGGAGGCCGACCTGGAACTCGGAGAGGTTGCCCATGTCGTCGACGATCGAGGGGAGCCAGAACGTCACCGCGTACAGGGCGACGTTGATCGCGACGTAGATCCAGAGGAAGAGCAGCAGCTGGGGGTCGGCGAGGAGCTTCCAGCGGGAGACCTTCGCGGTGCCTCGTTTGCTCTCGCGGGCGGCCTGTTCGGCGTCGATCGTGGCGACGAGGCCCTGCTTCTCGTCATCGGTGAGCCAGTCGGCGCTTTCGATGCTGTTGTCGAGGAAGCGGTAGACGACGAAGCCGAGGACGACCGAGAAGAGGCCCTCGATGAAGAACATCCACTGCCAGCCGGCGTGGCCGAGGAGGCCGTGCATCTCCATGAGCGCGCCGGAGACCGGGCCGACGATGACGGTCGCCGTGCCGGAGCCCATGAGGAAGATGGAGGTGGCGCGGCCGCGGTGGGAGTCGGGGAGCCAGCGGGAGAAGTAGTAGATGACTGCGGGGAAGAAGCCCGCTTCCGCGACGCCGAGGAGGAAGCGCAGCACGTAGAACATCTCGGCGCTGTTCACGAAGGCCATGGCGGTGGCCACGCCCCCCCCCAGCTGATCATGATCCGGGTGAGCCAGATCCGTGCCCCGAATCGCTCCATGAGGATGTTGGAGGGCACTTCGAAGATCGCGTAAGCGATGAAGAAGATGCCTGCGCCGACACCGAACGCGGCCGCCGACAGACCGGTGTCGGCGCTCAGTTCGTCCTTGGCGAAGCCGATGTTGACCCGGTCCATGTAGTTCACGACGAACATGATGAAGAACAGCGGGATGACGCGCTTGAAGATCTTCTTGATGGCGGACTCGACGGCCGGGGGGTGTTGCACGGCGCCGTTGACGGCGCGGTGGGGTACTGCGGACACGAGCGGCTCCGATCGTGAATGCGGGGTACGGCAGGGGCGGGAGTCGCCGAGGCCGGGGTGTCGCCGGCAGGGAACTCCCGCAGCCAGAAGCCGGGGGCCGGGTGTGACGAACGCCCGGCTCCCGTCAGGCAGTTGGTGTCACCAGCGGGGGAAGGCCGGAGATTTCCAGGCCGGGTCGGCGACGCGCATCGCGGCCGCGTCGTCGCGCTCGCGCATCGTGCCGTCGTCGTCCAGCCAGCGCTGGTGCAGGACGGCCAGCCTGTCGCGGTCGAGGGTGACACCGAGGCCCGGGGCGTCGGAGACGGTCACCTTGCCGTCCGTGAAGTCGATCCGCTCGTTCAGCACGTCCTCGGACTGCCAGGGGTAGTGCGAGTCGCAGGCGTGGTGCAGGTTCGGGACGGTGGACGCCACGTGTGTCATCGCGGCGAGCGAGATACCCAGGTGGGTGTTGGAGTGCATCGACACTCCGACGCCGAAGGTGCGGCATATGGCGGCGAGTTCGAGGGTGTTGCGCAGGCCGCCCCAGTAGTGGTGGTCGGACAGGACGACCTGGACGGCGTCGCGGATGAACGCCTCCTTGACCTCGTCGAAGGTCGTCACACACATGTTGGTGGCGAGCGGCACGTCGGTACGGGCGGCGACGGCGGCCATATGGGGCGTTCCGAGCGTGGGGTCCTCCATGTACTCAAGGACGTCCTGCAGCGCCTCGATGACCTTGATGGAGGTCTCGACGGACCAGGCGCCGTTGGGATCGAGTCGCAGCGGGCTTTCGGGGAACGCCTCGGCGAGGGCCCGTATCGCCGCGATCTCCTGCTCGGGCGCGAATACGCCGCCCTTGAGTTTGAAGGAGCGGAAGCCGTAGCGCTCGGTGAACTTGCGTGCCTGGTCGACGATGCCGGCCGGGTCGACGGCCTCGCCCCAGTCGTCCGCCTCGGACTCGACGCCCTTCGGGTGCTCGCCCCACTTGTAGAAGAGGTAGCCGCTGTACTCGACGGCGTCGCGCACCTTGCCACCGAGCAGGGCGTGGACCGGCAGGCCCTGTGCCTTGCCGAGTGCGTCCAGGCAGGCGACCTCGAAGCCGCAGACGACGGACAGCCGCAGCTTGTCGGCGGTCTGGACGCCTCGCAGGCCGCCCACGTCCACCTGGTTCGTCACCCGCTCCTCGGCCACCGCGACCTCGTCGGCGAGGGTGAACAGGCCGTTGAGGTCTGCGACGGACCGGCCGACCAGCTTCTCGGCGTACGGGCGGGCCAACTCCAGGTACTTGGTGTCGCCGTAGGTCTCGCCGAGGCCGGTGGTCCCGTCCGCGGTGGTGACCTCGATGATCAGGCGGGGGGTGTACGGCTGGTGCACCCCCTGGGCGTTGAGCAGCGGCGGGTCTGCGACGAGGATCGGGGTCAGCCGGACGTCGGTGATCGTCAGGTCGTTCATCGGGTGGCTCCAACGAGGTTCAGGCCGGTGGTGAGCAGTGCTTCGAGGTCTGCTAGGTCTGACGGGGTCGGGTCGGTCAGAGGCGCGCGGACCGGTCCGACGGGGCGGCCGCGCAGTCGGGCCGCCGCCTTGACCAGGGACACCGCATAGCCGGGGCGCCGGTCGCGCAGCTCCACGAAGGGCACGTAGAAGTCGGCGAGCAGCTTGTCGACGCGGCCGTCGTCGCCTGCCGACAGGGCCTGGAAGAAGGCGTTGGCGATCTCCGGGGCGAAGGCGTGGACGGCCGAGGAGTATGCCGGGATGCCGACCGTGGCATAGGCGCGGGCCTGGAGCTCGGCTGTCGGGGCGCCGTTGAAGAAGAGGAAACCGTCGGGGGCGGCAAGGGTGCTGCGCTGGAGCCGGTCGAGGTCGCTGTGGCCGTCCTTGAGGCCGATGACGCCGGGGATCGCTGCGATCCGGCGGACGGTCTCCGCGTCGTACGTCACGTGGTCACGCTGATAGGCGATGAGTGGCAGCCGGGTGCCGTCGGCGATCCGGTTCAGCTGCTCGACCAGCCCGTCCTGCGGGGCCTTGTTGAGGTAGTGCGGCAGGACGAGGAGTGCGTCGGCTCCGGCGTCCTCGGCGATACGGGCGAAGCGCAGCGCCTGGGCGTAGCCGTAGCCGGTCCCGGCCACGACCGGGACGCGGCCCGCCGTCACCTCCACGGCGGCCGCGACGACCTGGCCGTACTCGTCCTCGTCCAGCGCGCTGAACTCCCCCGTGCCGCAGGCCGGAAAGAGCGCGCCGGGGTTCGTCTCCAGTTGCCCGGCGAGATAGCTGCGAAAGCCGTCGAGGTCGAGCGATCCGTCGGCCTGGAAGCTGGTGAGCGGGAACGACAGCACGCCCTGGGCCATGCCGTCGCGCAGCCGCGCCACAGTGCCGGCGAGGGGGGTCCGAGTCACCATGCTGTCTCCGTATGTAGATGACGTTCGCACATGAGGATGGACATTAGGCTCGGGAAACCACCTCGTCAATGGGTTCGAGCAAGCGATTCCGCATCAAGTGCAGGCGTGGACACGCAGGTCAGGACGGTACGTACGATCGCCCCATGCCCGAATCTGTTGAGCCCGTGGCCCGGCCGTCCGAGTCCGGCGTGCGCGAGGTGAAGTCGGCCGCCCGCACGGTCGAACTGCTCGAACTCCTCGCCGACCGCGGCGACCGGCCTGCCCGACTGCAGGAACTCGCCGCCGCGTTGGGCGTACCGCGCAGCTCCATGTACGCGCTGCTGCAGACCCTCATCGCACGCGGCTGGGTACGCACCGACGCCACCGCCTCGCTCTACGGAATCGGCCTGCGCACACTGCTCACCGGCACCACCTATCTGGACACCGACCCCGCGGTCCGCATGGTGCGCCCCTACCTGGACGAGGCCTCGGAGCAACTCGGCGAGACCATCCACCTGGCCCGCCTCGACGGCATGGACATCGCCTACCTCGCGACCCGCGAGTCGCACGAGTATCTCCGCACCCTCAGCCGAGTGGGGCGCTGGTTTCCCGCCCACGCGGGCGCACTCGGCAAGGCGCTGCTGGCCCACCACCCGGACACGGCGCTGCCGGACGCGCCCTACGAGGCACTGACCCCACGCACCCGCACCACCCGGGCCGCGCTCATCGCCGACCTCGCGCAGGTGCGGGCACGCGGCTACTCGATCGACCGCGAGGAGGGCGTCACCGGCATCGTCGGATTCGGCTTCGCACTGCGCGTGAACGGCGAAGCGCCGCCGCAGGACGCGATCAGCTGCTCGGTCCCGGTGGCACGACTCACCGAGGAGCGCGAGCGGCGGATTGTGACCGTGATGCAGAAGGTGCGCGAGGAGATCGAGGCAAGACTGGCGCAGGGCACGGGCGCGGGCGGGGTCGACTGGCGCTGAGCCCATGACCTTCCGGGTAGAACCCGGTTACCACCACTGCCCCACGGCGTACAGGCCCGTATCCGCCCGCCACGGCGTGGGCCCGGCCCAAGGCCCCTTGCTTCCCCGAGAAGCCGGATCTCGCCCCGTCATGGAACCTTCAGGTCGAACAGGTCTCCCGCCAGGGGCCAGCCGTCAGGGCCGGGCCACGGAGGAAGGGGTGCACTCGCCGTCCCGACCATCCCGCGCGAAAGACAACAGCCCCGCTCGCATCAGAAAATTCACGGCGCGGAGTCCTCCGCGCCACCGCCGAAACGCTCACGGGCTCGCGCATTGAACCAGGCCACCGCCATTGCGATCTGCCCGGGCAGCAGTCCGGCCGGATACGCCAACTGTCCCCTGGACAGTTCGCCACCAGGATGCCCGTCCATGACGCGTACGATCCTTCCCGCCCACAATTCCTCGCCCACGAACGGCCGTTGCCGGTACTGCTCATCCAGCAGCTCCAGGTGCCCCGGGGAACACGCACACACCAGACGCAGCCCGTCCTGGCCGCGTCTCCCCGCATGAACCGCCGACGAATCCGGCACCAGTCCATAGACCTCGCCACCGTCCGCGATCACCACGCCGCACAGGTCGCATAGATCGGGCAGGAAGACACAGCAGTCCCCGTCACTGCTCTCGTCTATCACCCAGGACGCGTACCCAGCCCACCCCCACGGCAATGACGAAACCCCCGCCCGCCCCAGGCAGCATCGAGCACAGGAGGCGCCTCCACTGAGGCGCCCCCTTTTTTTTGTGGGTTCACTGCTGCGGGGCCTTCGGCCCCTGACTTTGCCGCTCAGTGAATGTGGTCGTCGTACCACTTTCCGCACTTCACGTCGCCGCTCATCTCTGCGCAGGCCCGCATCCAGCGATCATGAACCGTCGGCCCGCTGTGCCAGTACCACTGCGTGCGGATGTAGTAGCGCTTGGGCGCTCCAGGGTTGGTCGCCCGCGGGTGCCGCTCTGAGGTGATCCCGCAGGGCACGCCGCTACGCCAGCTCTCCGGCCGGTCCTCCTGGGTCAGGATCTCCACCCAGGCGCTGTCGCCCTTCTGTGCCTTCTCCAGGTGGGCACTGGAGCGGTCTCCGTCGACGAAGACGTTGTCCTGCCCCGTGGCCAGCCCCAGGGATCGTCCGCCCCCGATGTCCTGTAGTCCGTTGCCCTTCCAGGCTTCGAAGATGGCCCCCGACTTGTCGTATCCGCGGTAGTTGCACGTCGCCTGTGACGTCGGTTCGACGGTGAGACGGGCAGCCTTCCCTGCTGCGGAACCGGACGCGGTTTCCGCGGCTGCGACACTGCCGGTGGCCGCCAGCGTTCCAGACGCCAGGAGCAGCGAGGCGCAGCTGAGCGCAGCCCTTCGACGGTTGATCATCTCTTCCCCCGTGGTCGTGTTTGTCGGGACACCGTCATGTTTAGTGGGGGGTGCTTGCGCCAGCCACAGGTTTCGGTCGTGCCCGAAACCTCCGGCCCCGCGGTAGGCCGGCGCGAGGGCACTTGTACTCCTCGCGCCGCCGGCTCGGGCGCGACTGAAGCTCTCTTCCGGGACCCGTTCAGGACCAGTCGACAATGAGCCTTTTCCAGTCTCACGTTGAGGCGAGGTGAAGGACGAGGACTGCCTTGACGACGTCGGTGATCCGGTTGGTGCTGCAGCGCAGCTTGCGGAGCAGTCGCCAGCCCTTGAGGACGGCCATGGCCTGTTCGCCGACACATCGGCTCTTGGCGTGGGTGGTGTTGTGGCGACGCTGCCACCGCCGCAGTCGGCGGCCCCGGAACGGCACGCGCACATGGCGACCTGCGACCTGGTACGCCTTGATCGACGGATCAAGGCAAGGACACGAGATTCCGGTCAGTCAGCCCAAGGGACAGATCCGTCGGTGACGCCATCAGCCATCATCACTGTCCGCCCAGCACTTCACGCCCGCGGTTGCGAGTGCGTCGATGATGCCGTGGTGGCGGGCGGCGGTCAGATCGTGAGTGGCGCCGGGCAAGGCGGCGAGGCCCACAACAGGCGGCCGCACGTTCATGCCGTGGTGCTTCTTCTTGCCGGAGTAGTACGGGGTGTCGGCGGCGACGCGGTCGATCGGCAGCACCGTGCCGTCGAGGATCACGAACGCCCTGGTGCGCACGGTCATCATCGCTTCGTCGAGCGTGGGAGCCAGGCCGGCCAGGACATCGACGGCCTCGCGTACGTAGCGGTAGACGGTTGCGAGGCCGATACCGAACCCGGCGGCGAGCCGGGCGTAGGTGTCGCCGCACCGCAGGTGAGCCAGGGCGAGGAGGGCCTGCCGACCGGCGGTCAGTCGCCGCCACCGGGTGCCGATCTCCTTGCGGCGGGAGGCGAGTTGCCTGGTCAGGTACCGCAAAGTCCGGCTGGACAGATCGATGGCCGACAGGTGGACAAGCACGACGAAGCCCCTGGTAGGGCGAGTGATCTTGGTCGTGAACTCGTCTACCAGGAGCTTCACTGCGTCCTGCAGCGGGGGCCGTCTCCAACAGGCCTCATGCTGCGACAGGTTGGAAACAGCTCACTGAACACACCTCGGCGAAGCGCCTCGTCTCCTTCAACGATCTTCTTCTCCGTCTACTCCGGGCCCGGATCGCGCAGCGGGGCACGGAGCCCCAGTCCCAACAACTCAAGGCCTCCGGGAGGTTCGCAAACCGCATGCCGGGGGCACCTAGGAACCGCCGACAGGTAAGCCTCACACCCAGGTCATCAAATTCCTGCAGCTGACCCTCTGCCTCACCAACGGCTACCGCCAGCTGCGCAGCGAGCTGCACCCAACAGCCGCCGCATCCAACACACTTGAAAACCGTCCCCCATAATGGCTCTCAAGAGAATCAGGGAATCTCAAACCCAACAGGGATTCCTGCTCACCGCACCACAGAATCACGGCCATTGATTTTCAGGATGTAGTCCTTGCAGGCCAAGTGCGTGTCGGCAAAAAATCAAGATCAATCTCAAACTAGCGCGGGACTGCGAGCCATCAGCTCAGGTAGCCGACGCTAGGGCCTCACGCAAAATGAGAACCCACAACGGGCCAGTCGGGCCAGTCGGGCCGTAGTCTGCTCGCTGTCCTACGGGCGTTCTCCCCGGCCCAGTTGAACCATCCGCCAGCAGACGCCGCGCCACCTCCCTCACGCTGCACGCCCGGTACGCGCCCGGCGGGGACTGCCGGGGCCCGGTCCGGGGCGGGCCCGGTCCGTCGAACGTGGTGACCCGTGCATGGCATGCTGCTCACCGGCCCGCTGTGGCACCGCCCGGTGCCGCCCGCGCCCCGTCCCCTGATCAGTTTCTGCCTAGGTGAACACCACAGATGAGAGAAAAAGTCAGTTTCCCGAGCGTCGTCGGCCCCGAACTGGCCGGAGTGATCGACCTGCCGGAGGGTGAGGTCCGCGGCTGGGGGCTCTTCGCACACGGCTTCACCCTCGGCAAGGACTCACCGGCCGCCTCCCGCGTGTGCAAGCAACTCGCCGGCGAGGGCGTCGGGATGCTGCGTTTCGACAACCTCGGTATCGGTGACTCCGACGGCGACTGGGGCGACGGTTCCTTCACCGTCAAGGTCAGGGACACGCTCCGCGCGGCGGCCTTCATGGCCGAGCGCGGCACTCCCGTGGATTTGCTGGTGGGGCACTCCTGGGGCGGCGCCGCCGCACTCGCCGCCGCCCACGAGATCCCCGGACTGCGCGCGCTGGCCACGATCGCCGCGCCCGTCGACCCCAGCCACGTCGAGCGGCAGTACGACACCGTCCTGGACCGCGTCCTGAGCGACGGCTCCCACGAATGGTTCGTCGGCGGACGCACCCTCGTCCTCAAACGCGCCTTCGTCGAGGACGTCCGCAAGGCCCACCTGCGCGAAACGATCGGCAAACTCGACCTCCCGCTGCTGGTGGCGCACTCCCCCACCGATGCCACCGTCGACGTCGACAACGCCGCGGAAATCTTCCAGGAGGCCCGCCACCCGCGCAGTTTCGTCTCCCTCGAGGGCGCCGACCATCTGCTGACCGCACGGGGGCAGGCGCAGCGCGCCGCCCACATCATCAGCGCCTGGGCCGACCAGTACCTCGACGAGCCACGCCCCTGACCCCGCCGGTCCTCCGCCGTGTGGGCGTCCGCGCGGCACGCGGAACACCCAAGGGTTCACGCGTGCCGCGCGGGAGGGTTCACCCGGGCCGGGGCACTAAGGCACCCAAGCAAGGTCCACGCGGTGCACCGACCGTGCGGGGCCGGGGGGGCGTCCGGTCCGTGGCCCCGGCCGGGCCGGGCCGGGCCGGGCCGGGCCGGGCGCTGCCCGTCGCCCCACCACACCAACCGGCACCAACCGGGGCCACTTCACCGGCGTGTTCGGACTCACCCGCACCCCGGCACGGCACGGCAGGAAAGCTCTCCAACGGACACGAAGCCTTCCGCCGCATCGGCGACACCCGGTCCAACGCCGCGTACACCGACCTCTCAACCGTCGCCCCCCCCACGTCCACAACCACGACACCATCCCCGGCGCAGCAGCCTGATTCAAAACCTCCGCCCCACACCTCCCCGCCCGCATCCCCGGCCACCCGGACATCCCGTGCGTCCACGGCACCGGCTGCCCGGCCCTGCGGCCCGGCCGGGTCGGCGGTCACGGGTGGGTGGTGCCGGGGCCGGTGGCGGGTGCCTGCCGGCGGGGTACGACCACGATCTGTACGTCGTCCTCGCAGACGATTCGTCCGGGGGCGGTGGAGTGCAGGCCCCACCCCGCACCCGCAGGACCAGGCCGAACACCCCCAACCGGCCGCCGACCAGGGCAGGGCAGGCGGAATCATGCGGAGCCGTCCGCCACCACCCGCGCGCCCCGCCCGCGAGCTCCCGCCACGCCCCGTGAGATGCCGTGGAGTGCCGTGAGGTGCCGGCCAACGGGCCACTGCGGGCAAAGGGCATACGGAAAGGGAGGGGGCGGCCCCGAACGGGCCGCCCCCTCCCCTCATCTCGAGGTGCTGCGCGCGCCTACAGCGACGGCAGTGTCTGTGCCGGGTCCACGCCCGGCAGCGTCGGCAGCTTCGGCAGGCCCTTCAGGTCGGGCGCCGGCAGGTCACCGCCCAGCACGATCGCGACCACGACGTTGACCGTGCCGGTCAGCGTCGCCTGCAGGGCGGCGGCGGTCGCCTTCGCATCCCCCGCAGCAGACGCCTTCACCAGGGCGTCCACCTTCGCCTGCAGATCCGCCGCCGCCTTCACGACGAGCTCCGCACCGGGAGCCTGTGCGCGGCCGCCAAAGGCGCCGGCCGCCTTGCCGGCCGCACCCTTCGCACCGGACTTCAGGCCGTCCAGCGCCTTCGTGACGCCGGCCGCGTGCTTGGCGGCCTCCTCCTTGGACAGCTTGCCGCCGGGGGCCTTGAGCACACCGGCGACCAGAGCGGTCACCGGCTGCACAACATCACCCGCCCCCGCCAGCGCCGCGTTCTGCTTCGCCAGCGCGTCCGCGCCCGGAACCGGGGCGGCGGGTGCACTGTGGGACGGCGCGTCCATCACGGACGAGAAGGCCGGGCCGGCCGCGCCGAGGGCGAGGGCACCGCACAGCGCGGTGGAGGCAAGGAGGCCGGCTTTCCGGGAAATACGCATGAAACTTCCTTTTCGCGGTTGGCGAGTAGTGCTCCCAGCAACCGTGCGAGCAGCACATACCGGCCGCAATCGGGACACCCCGTTCGGCCGCACCCAACCAGCCCAGCCACCAGCCCCCGACCTCGCGATTTTCGGGACCACCGCGCGTGTCGCCCATACCGCCGCACGAGGGTCCACCCCCTTCGGACCTCACCCGCCACATGACGGCCCCTCACCACGACGGCCGGGCCCCGCCCTTCGAGCAGCCCGCCATCCCTCACCCCTCGCCCCTCACCTCTCGCCCCCGGCCGGCAGACGGCGGCCGGGGGTCCGCCCACACCCCGCAAGCCGCCGGCCCGCCCCTGCGGACGGGGTCCCCGGTCACGGCAGCAGAACCACAACGGACCACGCACCAGGCGCCCTGCCACCGCACCCGCCCCGCCCCGTACCGCCCCGTGCGCTGATCCGGATCACCACTGCGGACAGCACCCGGGGCGAGCGGAATCCGGGGCCGCCGGCCCGCCCACGGCGCCGTCCCATGCGGCCGGACACCCGGCGAGACCCGCGGCACCCCTCCGGCCCCGAAGAGGCGGCGGGGCGCAGCGGCCGCCGGGCTCTAGACGAACCCGGCCAGGCCCTCGGCAAGCAGGGTGAAGGCGTGTTCGGCGTCGGCAACCGCCTGCGGGCAGCGCTCGTCGGCGGACCGGCCGCCGGCGAGCGTCTCGAAGTTGTCCATCGCCAAGAGCCATTGCACACCCACTACTTGGCCGGCGGCCAGGCGCGCGGTCAGGGACGCGACACCAGCGGTGTCCTGGAGTGCCTGCGCGAGCGCCCGCTGCGAGCCCTCCTGGAAGCGGACCACCCGTGTGCGCAGCGCCGCGGTGTCCCGGACCATGCGGGTGAGCGCGAGGATGTGCGGGTGGTCGCTGAGGCCGGTGATCGGGTCCCGCTCGTGCAGGCCGTGCAGGAAGTGACCGCGGAGCGCCGCCAGGGGCGTGACGCCCGCCGGCCGGGCGCGCACCACGCGGGCCGCCTCCGCCTCGTGGTCGGCGAAGCGGTGGATGACGAGGTCCTCCTTGGTGGGGAAGTAGGCGAACACCGTCCGCTTCGACACCTCGGCGGCCTCGGCGACCTGCGCCACCGACACCCGGTCGAACCCGTGCTCCAGGAAGAGCGCGATCGCCGCGTCCGAGATGGCGGCATGGGTCCGTGCCCGCTTGCGTTCGCGCAGCCCTGTCATGGCTCCAGGGTAACAGGAGGCTGCACTCAGCCACTTTTCGCACTCGGTGTACATTTGCACTGAGGCGAATCTTTGGAGGAGCAATGACCGACGTCATCGTGGCGGGAGCCGGCCCCACCGGGCTGATGCTGGCCTGCGAACTGGCCCTGGCCGGGGTTCAGACCGTCATCGTGGAGCGGCTGGCGGACCGGATCCAGCAGACCAAGGGCGGCGTGATCCAGCCGCGCGTGCAGGAACTGCTCGCACTGCGCGGCCTGCTGGAACCGATGCAGGCCCAGGCGATGGCACGCGAGCCGGTGGGCGGTCACTTCGGCATGCTGCCCGTGCCGCTCGACTGCACGGCATGGGACACCGCGCACCCCTACCCGCTGTCCATCGCACAGTGGCAGATCGAGGAGGTCCTGGAGCAGCGCGCCGCGGCACTCGGGGTCGAGGTGCTGCGCGGCACCCCGCTGACAGCGGTGCAGCAGTCGGACGCCGGTGTGGTGGTGACGGCCGGCGGCCGGCGCATCGAAGCCCGTTACCTGGTGGCCTGCGACGGCGGGCACAGCACGGTCAGGAAGCTGCTCGACGTCCCGTTCCCCGGCAGGGCGGGCACGTTCACGGCCGTCCTGGCCGACATCCGGCTCTCGTCGGCATCCGCCCTGGTGCCCAAGACCATCGGGCACATCAGCACCCTCACCCGCGAGGCCGCCGACCGCTGGGTGATGCTCGTGCCCCTGGGCGACGACCGCTACCGCTACACCGGCGGAGCCGCCGGCGAGCAGGAGCCGGCCAGGGACAGGCCGGTGGCCTTCGAGGAGATCGCCGAAACGCTGCGCATCGTGTACGGCGAGGACACCGTGCTGGACAGCGTGGACCACGCGTCCCGGTTCGGCGACGCCACCCGCCAGATCGACAGCTACCGGATGGGCAACGTGTTCTTCGCCGGCGACGCCGCACACATCCATCCGCCGTTCGGCGGCCAGGGCCTCAACCTCGGCATCCAGGACGCCTTCAACCTGGGCTGGAAGCTGGCCGCGGCGCTGCACGGCCGGGCCCGCGCGGACCTGCTGGACAGCTACCACACCGAGCGGCACCCGGCCGGGGCCTGGGTCCTGCACATCACCCAGGCCCAGCGCGTGTTCGCCACCCCCCGGCCCGGCCCGGACACCATCGAACTGCGCGAGGTCTTCACCAACCTGATGCGCCTGCCCGACACCAACCGGCACCTGGCAGGCCTGATGTCGGGACTGGCCCACTCCTACGACGTGCCCGGCCCCCACCACCCCCTGGCCGGCCACCGCATCCCCGGCCTCGACCCGTCACTGTTCCTGACCGGCAAACCCGTCCTGCTCGACCTCGCCGGCATCCTCCCGCCCCACCTCGGCGCCACACCCGCCGCACCCGTACCCGGACTCCCCCAGGCGATCCTGGTCCGCCCCGACGGCTACGCAGCCTGGGCCTCGGACACGGAACCCGACCTGGACACCCTCACCACCACCACCTGCTGGCCCCTCCACCAGGACGGTCACTGAACACCAACCCGCCCCCGTCCAGAACGACTTCCAGAACGACTTCCAGAACGACGAGACCCACCGGCCGCTCACCCGCGAGGAGACTCCACCGCGGACCAGCGCCTCCAGAGCACTCCAGGACAACAGCCCCGGGAGACCGGATCACAACTCCGGACAGAACCCAGGGGACCCGGCCGAAGCCCACCACCGCGAAGACACCGCTCGGCCCGAACCGGACTGCCGAAGCCCGACGCCGGCACCGCCGTCCGGCAGTCCGACGGCCCGGCCACCGCACCTCCCGGCGCGTTCCAGGGCCGGGGCGTTCACCATGCGGCCCCCGGGCTGCGCCTCGTCCTCGGTGGCCCGGCCACCGAGGACGTCGGCCGGGGCGCGGCACTGCCGACTGCCCGGCCCCGGGACAAGGCCCCGTTGCGCCACCACCGCACGCGAGACAGGGCCGCTCGTTCGACCGTCCCGCGTGAGACCGCCGCATGCCAAAGACGGGCGACCGGCCCGTATCAGTTCAGCGGGATGTCAAAGTTCTTCGCCGAGACGGCCGTGCCGTCGGAGCCCTTGGCAGCAAGCCGCTTGTAGCGCAACACGAGCTTCTGCGTCTTATTGTCCGGCGTGAACACAACCCAACCGGTACTGCTCATCCCGGCCTTGGCGTCCTCCACCGGTTCGTACCCGACCGCCTCGACCTCCGACGACCGGGACGACGACCGGGTCATTGCCCACGAGAGACAGGCAAGAAGAGGGAGCAGGAGGGGCCGGGCGTGGCCGGCGTGGGCCGGACAGGACCTCCCTGCCGGCCCGGGAACGCTTCGGAGGGCTGACGCTGGGGACCGGCCTCAGGGCTGGGCGGGCCCGCCACGTGCCCCTGTTCCTCCGGGAGGGCACGTGGCCGGCCGCTGGACCAAGGTCCCCTGAGCCAGGGCGGGCTACGGCCGGGACCCCCGCCGCAGCGTGCTCTGCAGTGCCAGCTCACCCGCCTTCCCCGCCTTCTTTGTGGTCGGGGCGCCGCGGCGGCCGCGTGCCTGGAGAGCGATGGCCAGCGGGGAAGCCGTGAACACCGAGGAGTACGTGCCGACGCACACACCGATCAGCAGGGCCAGTGCGAAATCGGTCAGCGGGTCTGACGCCAGGACCGCCAGCGAGGCCAGGATGAACACCGCACCCATGCCCGTGTTCACCGTGCGCGGCAACGTCTGCAGGATCGCCTCGTTGGTGAGGCGGCCGAACGGGGCCGCGCGCGGGCCGCCGGACAGTTCGCGGATGCGGTCGAAGAGGACCACCGAGTCGTTGACCGAGTAGCCGATCACGGTCAGCAGTGCGGCCAGGAACACGCCGTCGAGCGGCTTGTCCAGCCAGGCGAACACGCCCACCAGGATGACCACATCATGGGCCAGGGCCGTGACCGCGGCCGTCGCCAGCAGCGGGCGGAACCGGGCGGCCAGGTAAAGGAGTTGGGCGCCCATGGCCAGACCGAGGGCGATCAACGCGCCCTGGCGCAGTTCCTTGCCGAGGCTGGGCCCGATCCGTTCATCGCGCACCGTGCGGGTCTCGCCGCCCAGGCCCGCGATGGTGTCGGTGACGGCGGCGGCCTCGGTGTCGGTCAGCTGCTGGGTGCGGACCGTCAGGTCGCCCCCGGAGGAGGACTGGACGATGGCGCGGGGAAAGCCCGACTCGGCCAGCGCCGTACGGGCCCGGTCCGGGTCGACCGGGGCGGTGGTGGCGTACTCGATGAGGCGGCCGCCGGTGAACTCGATGCCGAGATCCACCCCGCGTACCAGGATGCCGGAGCCCGCCGCCAGGACGGCCAGCAGTGACACCGCCAGCCAGCGGCGCGGGCGGCGCATCCAGAACGGGTTGCGGCGCAGCAGCGCGGAGCGGACCCGGCCGGCGCCCGCGATGCCGGTGAGGTGCGGGCGGAGGCGGATGGCCGGGCGGTTCGCGGCGAGTTCGGCCAGCGCGCGGGTGATGACCAGAGCGCTGAACATGGAGGCCAGAACGCCGATCCCCAGCGTGATACCGAAACCCTTGACGGGGCCGGAGGCCAGGAAGAACAGCAGGCCCGCGGCGATCAAGGTGGTGACGTTGGAGTCGGCGATCGCGCTGAAGGCGCCCCGGAAACCCGCCTTCAGCGCGGACCGGATACTCGTCCGGGGGCGGGCGGCCCGCTCCTCGCGGGCCCGCTCGAAGACGAGGACATTGGCATCGACGGCCATGCCGATCGCCAGGACGAACCCGGCCAGCCCCGGCAGCGTCAAAGTGGCGCCGAGCGCGGCCAGCGCGGCGTAGGAGACCAGGCCGTAACAGAGCAGGGCGACGGCCGCCAGAGCCCCCATCAGGCGGTAGACGACCATGATGAACAACGCCGTCAACGCCGTACCGATCACCGCGGCCTGCGCGGCCGAGGCGATGGCCTCGTCTCCCAGGGTGGCACCGATCGTGCGCTGTTCGATGGTCTCGACCGGCACGGGCAGAGCGCCGCCCGTGATCAGCAGGGCCAGTTCGCGGGCCTGCGTGTCGTCGAAGGAGCCGGTGATCTGCGTCGAGCCGCCGGTGATGCCCGTCTTGCAGGAGACGGAGGGGTCGACCTGCGGCGACGAAATGATCTTCTTGTCGAGGACGATGGCGACCCGGCGCTGGGCATCGCCGGGCGCGTGGCAGGCGGCCTCACCGGTCACCTGCTGCCAGCGGCTGCTGCCGGAGTCCTTGAAATCGACGGTCACATGCCAGCCGGCCCCGCCCTGCTGGTCGAAGCGGGCATCGGCCCCCTTGACGTCCTGGCCGGTCAGGGTGGCGGGCGCCAGACGCAGTTGCCGACCGGATTCGTCGGGCAGTACCGAGGCGCCCTCAGGGGCCGATTCCTCGGAGGGGCCGGTGTCGGGGGTGGTCCGGGGATTGTGGGGGGATGTATTGGGGGGCTTGGTCTCTGACAGGACCGGGTGGACGGTGAGCTGCGCGGTGCGGCCGAGCAGGGCCGCGGCCTTCTTCGGGTCCTGCACGCCCGGCAGTTCGACGACGATGCGCTTGTCACCGGAGCGGACGATGCTCGGCTCGGCGACGCCGAGGGCGTCGATGCGGCCGCGCAGCACCTCCAGGGTGCGGTCCGTCGCCTCCCGGTCGGCCCGGGTCGTGGCGGTGGACTGGGTCTCCAGCACGATCTGCGTGCCGCCGCGCAGATCGAGTCCGAGACGGATCGGCGTGGTCAGGGCGATGGCCAGCGACGCGGCCAGCACAGCAAGCGCGACGCACACGCGGACGGTCAGGGCACGCGAACGAGCACGCGGACGCGGGCGGTTACCGGTACGGGTACGGGGATGTGGCAGGGGTCGGGAGCGGGACAACACGGGCCTCCGGCAGGCACGCCGCAGCGGCGGCCGACCGCGGCCGCGGCGCAAGAAGATGGCAGAAGAGAAAGGAGGTGGTGCGGGTCGGGTGCGGATCGGGTGTGTCTCAGATGCCGCAGGAGGCGGGAGGCGCCCGGTTGTTGTCGTGGCCCGTGCGGCCCGGCGAGGCCGGCGCCGTGCCGGGGCCGGCCGTGTCCCGGGTGAAGGCACCCGTGGCGGTGCCCGGGCCGCACCCCGTGGGCGCCCCCTGGTGGTCCAGGGCGAAGGGGCGTCCGGCCGGGTGATCGGGCCGGGCCCGCTGTTGGGCCACACAGGGCGTAATGCCGTCGTCCGCGTGCGGGCCGAAGGCCGGATATCGCTCGACGGCCGACGGGCCGTCGACGGTCGGGGTGACATTGGCGGCCGGGGTGGCATCGGGGGCCGCGACCGCATCGACGGACAGGACGGCGGCCGCATCCGGACGCGGGTCGGCGGACGCGGGGGCCGCCAGGAACAGGGGCAGCAGGACCGCCGCCAGCACGGTGAGCAGCCTCGCGAACCGGCCGCGGTGGACGACGGCGGGGGCGGTGCCGGCAGATGCGGAGCGCATGCACCGTCCCCTTTCCGTTCCGTTGCGTGTCGCTCACTGCGTACGTCGTGCTGTGGGTGCCCGGTGGCAGTGGCTCAGGCAGAGCCCGTAGCCCGTTGTCCCGTTGTCCGTCAGGGTTCGATGAGTCCGGCGCGGATGGCGTACCGGGTCAGCTCCAGGCGGTCGTGCAGGCCGAGCTTTTGCAGGAGGTTGGCCCGGTGCCGGTGAACCGTTTTGATACTGATGAAGAGGATCTCGGCGATCGCCTTGGAGGAATGGCCCTCGGCCACCAGCTTGAGGACCTCCTCCTCACGCGGCGTCAGAAGGTCGCCCGCGGCCTCCTCGCCGTGCCGGACCCGGTCCAGGAAGTTGCGGATGAGCGCCGTCACCGCCCCCGGGTACAGGAACGGCTCGTCACGCATCGCGGCCCGGCAGGCCGCGACCAGGTCCCGGTCGGCCACCGACTTCAGGACATACCCGCAGGCCCCGGACTTCAACGCCTGGAACAGGTACTGCTCGTTGTCGTGCATCGTCAGCATCAGGATGCGCAATCCCGGCTTCAGCGCCGCCAGTTCACGCGCCGCCTGCAGACCCGTCAGCCGCGGCATCGTGATGTCCAGGACGGCCAGGTCCACCTCATGAGCGCGCGCCATCTCGATGGCCTCGGCCCCGTCCCCCGCCTCCGCGACCACCTCGAGGTCCGGCTCCTGGTCCAGGATCAGACGCACCCCGCGGCGTACCAGCGCATGGTCGTCGGCGAGCAGGATACGAATCACCGGCGCAGGAGCCGAACCCGCCCCATACGCAGGCGCAGGCGCAGGTGCGGCGGCAGAAGCCGTTGAGGACGCCGCCGACACACCGGACGCGGAAGATGCGGAAGATGCGGTCGACCCGCCGGACACGGACACGGCCGACATCGCCGACCGGGCCGCCGAATACCCGCGCGGAGCGGGCCAGGACAGGACAGACATGATCAGGACTGCTTCCCGGGAAAGGGTGCGGTGAGCCGGACACGGGTACCCGAACCGACAGCGGACGTGATGTCGAGGTCGGCCCCGATCAGCAGCGCCCGCTCACGCATGCCACGGATACCCGCCCCCTCGTGCACCTCCTCGATACCGCGGCCGTCGTCGGTGACGGTGAGCGTCACCGCGCCGTCCGCGCACTGCAGGGACACCTCCACACGCTCGGCATCGGCGTGGCGGGCGGCGTTGGTCAGACTCTCCTGCGCCACCCGGTACAGCGCCAGCTCCCCCTCATGATCCAGCGCGGGGAGGTCGGCGTCGAAACGACGTACCACCCGCAGACCCGTGTGCGTCGCGAAGTCCTGCGTGAGCGAGGACAGCGCGCTGACCAGACCGAGATCGTCCAGGACACCGGGCCGCAGCCGGCGCACCAGTCGGCCGACCTCGCCCAGACTCTCCCGGGTGATCTCCTGGGCCTGGTGAAGTTCCTCGCGCAGCGGCTCGTCGGCGTCGCCCGCGGCCCGGCCCAGCACCAGCAGCACCGCGGTCATGCTCTGCCCGACCTCATCATGCAACTCCTGAGCGATCCGGCGCCGCTCGGACTCCTGCGCCAGCAGCACACGCGCATTGCTTACAGCCCGCTCACTTTCCAGGCGCTCGAGCATGGCGTTGAACGTCCGGATCAGTTCGGGGACCTCACCGCCGCCCGACACCGGCAGCCGCTGGCCGGGGCGCAGCAGATCCACCGTGGTCATCAGCGCGGTGAGCCGGGCCAGCGGCGCCAGCCCCCAGCGCAGCAACGCCCCGTTGGCCACCAGCATCACCCCCATGCCGGCCAGCAGGACGACCGCCTCGGTCAGCAAGATCGGCACCGAAACCGTCACCGGAGCCCACAGCAGCAGAGCCGTGGCCAGCCCCAGCACCACCGCATTGAGCCCGAAGACCCGCCAGAACAGGGACACCGCGAGTACGCCTCCTTCAGCGACGAAACGACCATGAACGACCATGTACGGCTCTACTGTCGGTCATCGCGCGCCCTCGGTGGGAACCGAGGTCCAGGTGAGCGGCCGAGCATCCGGCCAGCCTGCCGCATGCGGGCCCGACCGGGCCATGGGGCCGCGCCCCCACATTGCGGGGTACGCACTACCCATACGCTCCCGCACAGCGCCCGGATCCCGGCGGCCCGCCGGACGACTGCCCGCACCTGTGCGGGCGGCCCGGCATGGAGCCCGTGTCCCCGGGAAATGGGGCCCGCGCCCGATGGGTTTGTTCCCGCCCCCCGACCAGAGTGGACGGTAACCGGGCCCCGACGGCCCGGCACTCGGCATATCCACGTACCCGCACATCCGCATGCCGCGCACCCACCCATCCGCCCACCGACGTATCCGCACACCGGCACACCCGCACACCCGCACACCTGCCAAGACAAAGGGGCCCTCCGCCGTGTCTCTCGACGCCTCCCGCACCGAATCCCGCCCCGAGCGGCCCGCCGCTCACGAAGCGCGCCGGCGCCTCGAGCACGCTCACCGGACCAACCTCGCCCAGCTCCAGGCCCTCACCCAGGACGGCCACACCGAGGACCAGTTGGCGCCCGCGCAGAAGACCGCGGTCGAGCAGACGCTCAAGGAGATCGACGCCGCCCTCGTCCGGCTCGAGGACGGCACGTATGGAGCCTGCGAGGGCTGCGGTACTCCCGTTCCCGAAGAGCGCCTGGAAATCCTCCCGTACACGCGGTACTGCGTCACCTGTCGCCGCCGCGCGACGACCTGACGGGTCGTCCCGCTCCCCGGCCCCGTCGGCCGCCCGGCGTGGCCGCCGGCCAGTCCCTTGTCCCTCCCGCCCTGCCCCAAGGGGTGAAGTGGTGAACCACCAGACCATCCTCGACCGCAACACACATCTGTCACCCAAGGATCTCGCGGCGCTGCGGGACAACCTTCACGAACAGCGGCGCTTCCGCGAGGACCAGCTGCGGCAGATCAACGCCGCCGCCTCCCGCGTCGGACGGCCGTCTCTGCGGCACTCCGCCGCGCGCGCGGAAGTCCAGGAGACACTCGCGGCCTGCGCACGCATGGTGCTCGCCGACGTGGAGGCGGCCCTCGACCGCCTCGCCGAGGGCCGTTACGGCCGCTGCCACCGCTGCCGGCACACCATCGACCGCGATCGCCTGCGGATCGTGCCGCAGGCCCGCTACTGCACCCTGTGCCAACTGGCCCCGGCGGCCGGCCGATGAGCCTGCTCCAGCCCCGGCCCCGCCCCTGGCCACTGCGCCGGACCAGCAGCGGCATCGCCCTCGACGTGGGCAGCGCCCGCACCCGCGCCTGGGTTCCCGGGCGCGGGCTCGTCCTGGACGTGCCGACGGTGACGTTCCCCGGTACGGGAGCCACCCACCCGGTCCAGCGCGGCACCATCGTCGACGGCCCCGGCACCGCACGGATGCTCGAGCGGCTGCTGAGCAACCGGCTGCCCCGCTTCGCCCGCCCGCTGATCGTGGTGACCACCCCCGTCCTCGACGGGTTCACCTATCGCGCCCAGGCCCGCGCCGCCGTGCAGGTCCTGCACCCGCGCAACGTGCTGACCGTCCCCACCGCGCGCGCCATCGCCCACGCGGCGGGCTCGGACCTGTCCCGGCCCCTGCTCGTCATCGACATCGGCGCGCACCTCACCGAGGTGGTTCTCCTGGCCGACGGCGCCGTCCACGACGCACGCCGCACCGCGCTGGGCACCGAGGACACCCGCAACCAGAGCGCCCACCCCGTACAGATCGGCGAGGCCCTCGCCGACATGACGGCCGCGATGCGGCGCCAGGACCGCACCTCGCTCACCCTCGACGCGCTGGCCCGGGGCCCGCTGCTGGCGGGCGGAGGCGCACTGCACCCCGAGATCACCTACGGCCTCGCCGACCGGCTGCACGTACCGCTCCGCCCCGTCCCGGCGCCGCACACCGCCGCTGTCCGCGGCGCCGCGCAACTCCTGACAGCCGCACACACCCACCCATCGAACACGCCGCACTAGCCGCGAGTCCCGGCCCGCACCACACCACCCCACACACCCCGGACGCCCGCCACCACCGCTACCGCCGCCCGGAAGGAGGCACCATGGCCGGCGAGATCCCCTCCGCCCAGCCACCACCCACCAACCCCGACCCGGCACACCACCTCCCCCTGTGGCGGTGGCGGCGCAACCCGCTGCGACGGCCCAGCGACCGGCTGCAGGCGTGGGTCACACTCACTCTCGCCCTCGCCGTACTGACCACCGCACCGGCCGCCATGTTCGCGGCCGGTGACAGCGCCCACCGCCATTACCGCACCACCGCCGAGCACGAAGCACACACCCGTACCCAGCACCCCGCCACCCTCACCCACGACACACCTCGCCACCCCGAACCCGGATCGGACGAAGCGAAGGAAGCCCGCTACACGGTCCCCGTCCGCTACGTCGATCCCTACGGCGACACACGGACCGGGAGAGCCGACGTGGCACCAGGACTGCCGGCCGGCCGCACCGTCCTGGTCTGGACGGACACCGACGGCAAAATCACCCGGCCCCCGTTGACCACCGACCAGGTCCGCAACCACGCCATGGGCTGGGCACTCCTCGCCTTCCTCGCCGTCCCCCTCACCGGCCTCGCGACCCACGCCACCATCAGCCGACTCATCAACCGCCACAACCTCACCCAATGGGACACCGCCTGGGCCCGCACCGCACCCCACTGGAACACACACCCCTGACGCCGATGCGCTGAGGCCTTTGTCCCAGGGGGCACTACTCTCCGCCGCCCGCGGACCGCTCGCGGACCGCTCAGTGCAGGCGTGTGTCAGGTGCCCAAGGGGACGTCCTTGCCGGACAATTGGGCGCGGATGCCGTCGTGCGTGACGGTGATGTCGCGCAGGCGCAGGTCGCCTGGCATGTTCTTGGGCAGCTGGGCCGAGAACTCCATCTTCTGGGCGACCTTGGGCTCTTGGAGCTTCTGAAGACCCTCGATGAGTGACGGGTCGATGCCCGCGGGCTTGAGCAGTGCGGGGTGATCGGCCAGCGCGTCCAGGGCGCCGCCCTTCAGCAGTTGGCCCGGCAAGAGCGGCTGCCCTGTGGCCTGTTCGGTCTCGCGGCGGTCCATCTTGTCGACGGTGGGTGCGGCCAGTTGCAGGCCGCCGCCCCGGCCCGGGGTGTAGGTGAGGAGGCCCGGCACCACGATCCGGGTGTCCTCCACGGACAGCGCCAGGCCCCGGTCCCCGGTGCGCTCCAGGTGTGCGCGGCCCCGGATCTGAGCCTGCTTGCCGGCCACCGGGAGAGCGCCCTTGGCCTGCACCGTGTTGCTCTGCTTGCCGGGGGCCAACGTCACCTGGGATGCGCCGACTTCGCGGTTGAGGTCGTCGAAGGCCAGGAACACGTCGCCGCGGACCTTGCTCAGGACGGCGCCCTTGACGGAGGACGGGAGGCTGCCCACGATGCGGATGTCGTCGACCGAGCCCTTCACCTGCGCGACCGAGACGGGGCCCGCGGGCACGTGGGGCACGTTGACCTCCACGTGGTCGATGGTGCCCGTGGCGACGTGGCCCAGGAAGGGGAAGCTGTCGATGTGCACCTCGGGTTCGGCGTGCAACTTCAGCGATTCCTGCACCTTCTTGGCCGCCATGTTCTCCGCGTAGAGCACCGCCCAGCGATCCCCCAGCGCGAGGAACGCGAGCACCACGACCAGTGTCGCCGTCACCTTCGCCGTCGTACGAGCGGGAGAGCGCAGCACCTTGCGCGCCGCACGTCGACGAGCCCTGCGGGCCTTGCGGTCCAAGGGGGTGCCGGAGTCGTCAGCCGTCGGGGCCTGGCCATCTGGGGGCGTGTCCGGGGTCTGTGTGGAGTCTTCGGGATGGGCGTTCTCAATCACCGCCTCATCCGAACACAGGGCCGCGTCCCCACCCAAGTCGCGGCGCCGGGACCCGTGCCGCACCCGTGAAGATTGCGTATCGACCCCGCGTTCGACAGGAAGGCCCGCAGTTCACGATGCTTACCTGCGGGGGTACGGCCCGCCGGCCGGCGGAAGTTCGACCGCAAGAACGGGGAGCAGAAACATGGCCAACCTTCACCTGAAGACGCTCAAGTGCGTCGAGACCGAGGACTGGCTCCACCACGACGACCCTCAACTCGCCGTGAACGGGGAGAACATCCTGCTCCCGAGCATGAATGGGGGCCAGAAGTACGCCATCGACGCGTACCACGCCTTCGACGGCGACGTCACCATCACGCTCCACGAAGCCGACGGACTGCCGGGCGACGGCAGCGACTTCCTGGGGTCGCACACCCTGTCGGAGGAAGGCAGCGGCATCCTGAACTTCACCAAGGACGGCGCCAACTACCAGCTCTCCTACACTCTCACCCGGTCCTGACACCTTCGCCGTGCGTGGTGGTCCGACCCGCCCCAGGACCCTCTCGTCGGTCGGCGTCAGCCCGCGTCCGTCAGCTCCAGGGCCAGGCGGGAGGCCACCGCGTCGGCGAGTGCTGTCGCCGCGTCCTCCCCGAGTCGCGCCGAGCGTACGTGGTCGCGTACCAGGTGCCGTACGGCGTCCAGTTGGGCCGCAGTGAGGGGATGGATCGCGGGAGGGGGCTGGGGCCGGCGGCGTAACAGGTGGTGCAGGAGCGGCGTGCGGCGTTTGTCGGTCCGGCAGGTGGTGCGACGGGCCGCCTCGTCCAGTGCGAGCCATACGATCGGGGTGACCGGCGCGGTGACATCGACGTGACCGCATTCGAGTGGGTCCGTGTGCCGATCCGCGTGCGGGCCCCGGTCCGGTTCCAGGTGCGGGTCCGTGTCCATGTCTTGAACTCTGCGCTCGAAGAGGCGGGTCACGCTCCCCTCGTCGAGGCGCGCGAGTCGGTCCAGCAGCAGGACCTCGTCCGGCGCCACCTCGGCGACCACGTCCCGCACCACGTCACGCACCCTCGCGCACACGACGGCCCTCCCGTCCGACCACCGGACCATGGTGCCCGGCGGGCCCCGGCTTCGTCAGGACCAGTTCACGCCGCTCCTGCACGGTTTCCGGTCCACTGCGTGCGCACGGGTGTCGGGGCGGCGTGCCTAGCGCAGTGCGGAGCCCGATCCGGCGTCCGCGTCCCGGTCACCCAGGGTGTCGGCGGAGCGGCCCGAGACTTCTTCGAGGGCTGATGCGACGTCGTCGTGCACGCCGAGGGGAAGCCGGTCCGCTCCCGCGGCGTGCAGGACGGCCTGCTCGGCGGCGTCTGCCACGACGGCCAGCGCGCCGCCGCCCGCCACCATGTCCAGGCCTGCCGCGACGAACTGCTGTGCCCCGTCGGCTCCGCAGTGTTCGGCGTCCTGGAAGTCCACCACGAGGCCGGACTGGCCCGTCGCGTCCAGGCGTCCCATCAGCGCGCCCAGCTCCGCCGCGGCGTCGGCGTCGAAGCGGCCCACGACCTGTACGACGAGGACACCTCCGTCCTCCCAGCGCACTGGGAACCGAACCCGAGCCTGCCCCATAACCGTCCCTTCAGCCGCCGAGGCGCCCCTCTTGCGCGCAGCGCCTCCGGCGGCGCGCCTACCCCCTCGCTGCCACTCCACGCATGCCGAAGGTCGGCCCTGCGCCCCTCCCCCGGCACACCAGCCCCATCATGCCCACGTCGAGGCGTTCGGCGCCTGCGGCACATCGTGCAAATTTTCCTGCATTGATCAACGTCACTACAGGCATCGCTGTCTCGGGCGTTCTTCCGCTGCTTTGCCGAGGCCGGGCTTCCGGGCCCCGCTCGCGGCTCCCTCAGGCCCCCGGAGCGTCCCCGAAGTCGGGGATCTGGAGGCGTGTTCCGCCCTGGCCTGCCGAGTCGTGGGCGACGATGCCCGGCAGCGTGTAGCGCGCTGCCACCCACGCGTTTACCGACGGCAGGGTGCGGGTGTTGACCGCGGTGACGAAGTCGTCCACCAGGAAGTGGTGGCTGCCCTCGTGACCGTTGGGCATGTCGTCGTAGACGCTGGGCAGGCGGGATCGGTCGTGGACGGGGGCCGAGCCCGAGGTGAACGCGGCGCGCAGGGCGGGCGCGATCTTCTCGAGCGACGGGTCGTCCGGGCTGAGCGACGGCTTCGGTTCGAGGAGTTCGGTGATGTCCTGCACGCCCTTCTTGTCCTGCCAGAAGCTGACCGTGGCGAGCTGCTCCATGCTGGCGTCCGTGCCGAAGAACCGGAAGCGTGACTCCCTGATGTGCGAGGGGTAGCCGACCCGCCGGAACTCGTTCGTACGGAACGAGCCGCCACCGGCGACCTCGAAGAGTGCGGTGGCATTCGAGATGTCGTTGTCGAACTGGCTGACCTCGGTGTCGAAGACGCCGTCGCCGCGCTCGTCCTTCACCCCGATCGCCGACACACTGACCGCGTGGGTCCGCCACGCGCCGAGCACTCCGCCGACCGCGTGTGTCGGGTAGAGCAGCGGCGGATAGCTGGCGGTCTCCTTCCAGCGTTCGCCGCCGCTGTACTGGTACGCCTCGTAGAAGCCGAGGTCCATGTCGTGGACGTAGTCGCCCTCCGCGTAGAAGAGCCGACCGAAGGCGCCGTCGGCGATCTGGTTGCGGGCGTGCACGGTGGCCGGGTTGTACTCGCTGGTCTCGCCCATCATGTACGTGAGTCCGGTGCGGCGGACCGCGTCGATGATCGCCGCGATCTCGTCCCGGGTGATGGCCATCGGGACGGCGGAGTAGACGTGTTTGCCGGCTTCGAGGCCTTGCAGGACGAGTGGGCCGTGCGTCCAGCGCTGCGTGAAGACGGCGACGGCGTCGATGTCGGGGGACTCCAGCATCGCCTCGTACGAGGGGAAGGTTCCGGCGAGGCCCTCTTTCGCGGCCAGTTGCTCCGCCCGCTCCGGCAGCAGGTCGGTGACGTGGACGGCGTCGACGCCGGGGTGGGCGAGGAACAGCTTGGCGAAGCCGCCGGCGAACTGTCCGGCGCCGACGATGCCGAGGGTGAACGTCATGTGCGCATGCCTTTCGGTACGTGCTGCGTGGTCACAGGTCTCACTGGTCCGACTGGTCTGTCTGGTCTCACTGGTCGAGCAGGAGGTTGATCTGGTCGTTGGTGTCGTCGAGGCGGCTCGCGGGCGCCCCGTTGCCGAAGACGTCCTGCATGGCGGGGTGCATGAGGGCGTACACGTCGGCGGCGTAGTTGGTGATCGGGAAGGGGAAGGTGCGGTAGTGCTCGCGGTCGTCGACCGGGGTGGTGAAGGCCGAGGTGTCGATGCCCTTCTTCTTGTAGGCCTCGACCGCTGCATCGGTCCCCGACGGTGTCGCGGGGAAGACGATCCCGTACCGGCCGACCGTCCGCTGGCAGGCGTCGGAGGCGAGGTACGCGACCCACTTCTTGGCGCCCGCCTTGTTGCGGGCGCCCTTGGTGACGGAGTCGGCGAGGCCGTTCATCATGGTGGCGCGCTTGCCGGTGGGTCCTGTGGGGTTGCGGACGGTGCCGAAGCCGATGCCCTTGAACCCGGCGTAGGTGGAGAGCATCCAGGCGCCGTCGAAGGCGGTGGCGGCGCGGCCCGCGGCGAACTGGGCGTTGGACTGGTTGAGTCCGGCGTTCCAGGCGGTGAAGGGCGCCATGTATCCCTTCTTCGCGAGGCCGAAGTACCAGTCGACGGTGGACTGGAAGGTCTTGTCGCCGTAGCGGTACTTCTCGCCCCAGCGTTTCTTGTCCGTGTAGGACCAGCCGGCCGAGCCGGTGAACGGGCTCCACTGGGTCTGGCCGTCGCCGTCCCCTCCCCCGTTGGTGGCGAGGCCATACGTCTTGACGTGGTGCTTGTCGAAGCCGGGTTCGTCGCCGCGTTTGCCGTTGGTGTCGACGGTGAGGTGGGCGATGGTCTTCTCGAAGGTGCCGCCGTCCTTGGGGTTCCAGTTCAGCGCGTCGAGGCCCTTCGCCGACAGGTCGGCGTCGTCGAGCATCTTCTTGTTGTAGAAGAGCGAGAAGGTGTCCCAGTCCTTCGGCGCGCCGTAGCGGTGGCCGTCCTCGGCTACCCAGTTCGCGGCGAGGCCCGGCTGGTAGTCCGTGTCCTTGATGCCGAGGTCGTCGAGGGGTTCGAGTACCTCCAGGTCGGCGAACTGGCCGAACTTCTGGATGTGGTTGGTGAAGACGTCCGGCTCGGTGCCGGCGATGAAGCTCGCTGTGAGTTTGGTCCAGTAGTCCCCCCAGCCGATCTGGGTGAACTTCACGTCCATGCCGCGGTGTTGCTTCTCGAAGTCCTTGGCGCAGGCCTCGTAGGCGGGCAACTGGTTGGCGTCCCACAGCCAGTACGTGACGGTTCTCGACGAGCGGGCTCCCGGGTCGCTTCCCGCACACCCGGTCAGCGACAGCGCCAGCGCTCCGGTCAGCGCGACGAGCGTACGAAATCGCATCCGGTGCCTCCTACTTGAGTCCGGTGAAGCTGATGGAGCTGACGATCCGGCGGGCGAACACTCCGAAGAGCAGCAGCATCGGGAGGGCAGCGATAAGGGTCGCTGCCATGAGCCCCGACCAGTCGAAGCCGGACTGCGGGGTCTGCGCGCGGAACATCGCGAGGGCGACGGTGAGGACGCGGGAGCTGTCGCTGTACGACACCATCAGCGGCCAGAAGTAGTCGTTCCAGGACGTGATGTACGTCAGGACGGCAAGGGTGATGACGGGCGTGGACGCCATGGGCAGCAGCACCCGGAAGAAGATCCGGATCCGGCCCGCGCCGTCCAGGAGCGCGGCCTCCTCGACCTCGCGCGGGATGTTCATGAAGAACTGACGGAGGAAGAAGACCGCGAACGGTGTCATGAACATCGTGGGCAGCGCGATCCCGAGGAGGGAGTCGATGAGTCCGAGTTCCTTCACGAGGACGAAGTTGGGCAGCAGCGTGAAGACGGTCGGCACCATGAGTCCGCCGAGGAACAGCGCGAACACGGTATTGCGGCCTCGCCAGTTGAGGCGTGCGAACGCGTAGGCGGCCATGGCGGAGAACAGGATCTGACAGACGGTGATCAGCGTCGAGACGCCGATCGAGTTGAGCAGGTAGCGCCAGAAGTCGAGCCCGCCGCCCGCGCCGCCCTGGGCGACGGCCTCCTTCGTCGACTGCAGGCCGAGCGCCCGCTCGAAGCCGCCGCCCGTCGGGTCCACGGGGAGGGCGGAGGTCGGGTCCGCGGCGACGCCCGGGTTTGAGGAGAGCGCGGTGCGCAGCACCCAGTAGAACGGCAGCAGGGTGATGAGTACGATCGCGCCCATCGCGGTCCAGGCGACGGCGCGCCCGAAGGAGGGGCGGCGCCGGGCGGGCCGTACGGTGCGCGCGGGTGCGGTTGCGGTGGCCATGTCGGTGCTCCTCTCTTCGGCTCTTCAGCCGAGGTCGGTCTGTCCGGCGCGGGTGATCCGGTACTGGACGATGGTGATCGCGCTGAGCACGACCAGGAGGGCCACGGACATCGCGGAGGCGTAGCCGAACTGGAAGCGGCCGAACGCCGATCCGTAGATGTAGAACTGCAGCACGTTGGTGGCGTTGGCGGGCCCGCCGGCCGTGGTCACGGCGACGGTGTCGAAGACCTGGAAGGAGCCGATCACCGTCATGATGAGGACGACCGCGAGGACGGGCCGCAGCAGCGGCATGGTGATGCGGGTGAACATCCGCCACTCGCTCGCACCGTCGACGCGCGCCGCTTCGTACATGTCGTGGGGTATCGCCTGGAGTCCCGCGAAGAGCAGGAGCGCGGTGTAGCCGACGTGCCGCCACACGTTGATGAGGGCGATGGTGGGGATGGCCCAGGTCTCGTCGGCGAGGAACGGGATGCGGTCGAGGCCGAGGGCGGCGATGATCTCGTTGCCGATGCCGAGTTGGGTGTCGAGCATCCACAGCCAGACGATGCCGGCGACGACGTTCGACATCAGGTACGGCGTGAGGACGATGCCGCGCAGGAGTGAGGACTGGGTGAGCCGGTGCAGCAGGACGGCGATGCCGAGCGCCGACACCGTCTGTACGCCGATGTTGATGACGACGTACTCGATGGTGACCTTCAATGAGTCCCAGAAGATGGGGTCGTTGACCATGCGCTCGTAGTTGGCCAGTCCCACCCACTGCGGTGGTGTGAGGAGGTTGAAGCGGGTGAAGCTCAGCCAGATGCCGCGCAGGGTGGGCCACAGCAGGAAGACGGCGAAGCCGAGCATGGCCGGGGCGATGAAGAGTGCGGCGATCGCGCCGTCCCGGAGGGGGCGTTTGCGCTTCTTCTCCCGCGGAGCGGTGTCGGCGAGCGGGAGGGGTCTCGGCGGGCTGCTGGAAGCGACGGTCATCGGTGGCTCCCTCGTCTGGGGTTCGGCCTCGTCCTCGGCGTTGTTACTTTCGTGGCAGAAGTTTTGAGCCGTCAAGATGCGTGCAGCGACTACCTGAAAGGGGTTGCTGCCACATATGGTGACGTCATTCCTTTTGCAGCAGAAGGAAAAGGGCAGGGAGTTGGCGATGAACGCGAAGGCGGACACCTGGGTGCCGCTCACGTCGGGCGAGCGTGCCGTGGCGTTGGAAGTGCTCACGCGTGGGCCACTGTCGCGCAGTGAGCTCGCACGGCGCCTCGCCCTGTCGGCGGGCAGTCTCACCCGGCTGACCAAACCGCTGATCGAGTCGGGGCTGCTGGTCGAGGCGCCGGAGGGACCGGAGCGCCCGGAGCCGCGGCAGGGCCGGCCGTCCCTGCCGCTGGACATCGTGGCCGAGTCCCGCGCCTTCGCCGGATTCAAGATCACCGAGGACACGGTCTACGGCGTCGTCACCACGCTCAGGAGCGACATCGTGGCGTGCCGGGACACGCCGCTCACGAGTCGGGATCCGGATCAAGTCGTCGCGGCCATCGGCGAGTTGACCGACGCGTTCGCCCGGGAGTTTCCTTCGCTGTGCGGGATCGGGATCGGGCTCGGCGGCCGGGCGCAGGATTGTTCGGTCGTCGACGAGTCGGCGTTCCTCGGCTGGCGGGACGTGCCGCTCGCGCGCCTCGTACGCGAGCGCACCGGGTTGCCGGCCGTCGTCGACAACGATGTGAGCGCACTCGTCGAGGCCGAGAGCTGGTTCGGGGCGGGACGGGGCCTGGACCGGTTCGCCGTGCTCACGATCGGGGCGGGGCTCGGGTACGGGCTGGTCAGTGGGGGTCGGCGGGTGGAGACCGCCGAGGACGGGCTCGGGGTTGGCCGCTTCTGGATCGTCGATCCGTCCGGTCCGCTGTCCGCCGACGGCACGCGCGGCAGCGCCGTCTCCCTCCTCACCATCCCCGGCATCCGCCGCCAGGTGCGGGCCGCCACCGGCGAGGACGCCACGTACGAGGAGATTCTCGCGCGCGCCGTCGAGGGCGAGCCGCTCCCGGCCCGGGTGGTCGACGAGGCGGCCCGCGCGCTCGGCACGCTCGTCGCGCAGATCGCGAACTTCGCGATGCCGCAGAAGATCCTGCTCGCCGGGGAAGGGGTCGGTCTCGTCGATGTGGCGGCGCCCGTGATCGAGGAGGCGATTCGTGCGAACCGTCATCCGCGGGCCGATCCGGTCAATCTGGAGACCAAGGTCTCCGATTTCCACGACTGGGCGCGCGGTGGGGCCGTACTGGCGATTCAGGTGCTGGTCCTGGGGGCCGCCGAGTCGGGACCCGGGCCCCGGGCCGCCGCGCAGTCACGGATACCGTCTCCCCGATGAAGTCCGGCAAGACGCTAAAGGCGGTACGCATGGTCGACGCGACACCCGGGGCTCCAACGTCCCCCGGCCTCACCGAAGTTGAGACCCACGGTGTCGAGCGGATTCCCGACGCGGACCGCACAGCAGGCCCCCTCGACCTGTTCCGTCTCGCCTTCGGTGGCGCCAACACCTTCGCCACGTGTGTGCTCGGCGCGTTCCCCATCCTGTTCGGCCTGTCCTTCTGGCAAGGGCTCGCCGCGACGGTCCTGGGTCTGGTGGCGGGCGCGCTGCTGCTGGCGCCGATGTCCTTGTTCGGCCCGGCCAACGGCACGAACAACGCGGTGTCCTCGTCGGCACACCTCGGCGTGCACGGCCGCGTCGTCGGCTCGTTCCTGTCACTCCTCACGGCGATCGCGTTCTTCTCGATCTCCGTGTGGTCGTCCGGCGACGCGCTGATCGGCGCGGCGCACCGGCTGGCGGGGCTGCCCGAGTCGGACATCTCGTACGGGGTCGCGTACGCGGTGTTCGCGGGGCTCGTCCTGACGGTGTGCGTGTACGGGTTCCGGTTCATGCTGTTCGTGAACAAGATCGCCGTGCTTGCCGCGTCGGCGCTGTTCGTGCTCGGTGTGTTCGCCTTCGCGGGGGACTTCGACCCCGGGTACACGGGTGCGTTCGCGTCCACGTCGACGCCGATGTTCTGGCCGTCGTTCATCGGTTCGGCGCTGATCGTGCTGTCCAACCCGGTGTCCTTCGGCGCGTTCCTCGGTGACTGGTCGCGGTACATTCCGGCGGCCACGCCGCGCGGGCGCGTCATGGGCGCGGCGTTCCTGTCGCAGCTCGCGACGCTGCTGCCGTTCCTGTTCGGCCTCGCCACGGCTTCGGTGATCGCCGCGAAGGCGGGGAAGTACCTGGATCCTGCGGCCCCCAACTACGTGGGCGGGCTGCTGGCCATCTCCCCCGGCTGGTACTTCCTCCCGCTGTGCCTCATCGCGCTGATCGGCGGCATGGCGACGGGCACGACCGCGCTGTACGGCACGGGCCTCGACTTCTCCTCGGTGTTCCCCCGCTTCGGCCGGGTGCAGGCGACGGTCTTCATCGGTGCGCTGTCGATCGCGTTCATCTTCGTCGGCCGCTTCGCCCTGAACCTCGCCCAGTCGATCTCGACGTTCGCCACGCTCATCATCACGTGCACCGCGCCATGGATGGTCGTCATGGCCCTCGGCTACGTGACCCGGCGCGGCTGGTACGACGCGGAGGCCCTCCAGGTCTTCAACCGGCGTCAGCGGGGCGGGCGTTACTGGTTCACGCACGGCTGGAACTGGCGTGGTCTGACGGCTTGGCTGGTCTCGGCGTGCCTGGCACTGCTGTTCACGAATCTCCCCGGGTCAGTTCGTCGGGCCGCTCGGCGCGCTCGCGGGTGGCACGGACATCTCCCTCCCGGTCGGCCTCGCCCTCGCCGCCGTCGTCTACCTGGCCCTGCTGTTCGCCTTCCCGGAACCGCGCGCGGTGTACGGGCCGGACGGGCCGCGGCTGGTGCGGGCCTCGGAGGCGGAGGTGCCGCCGATCACGGGGGAGGTTCCGGCGGTGACATAATCCGCGAACCCCTACCCGCGGGAGTCACGTATGTCGGTACCGTCCTCCGATCACCGCATCGACACGAGCCGGCCGCACCCGGCGCGCGTCTACGACTGGCTGCTGGGCGGCAAGGACCACTACCCCGTCGACCAGGCGGTGGCGGAGAAGCTGCCGCCGGAGGCGCGGCAGAACGCCCTGCGCAACCGCGCGTTCATGCACCGCGCCGCCGCATGGCTGGCCGGCAACGGCATCGACCAATACCTCGACATCGGCACGGGCATCCCGACCGAGCCGAACCTCCACCAGATCGTGCAGGGCATCGTGCCGTCGGCGCGGGTCGCGTACGCGGACAATGATCCGATCGTGCTGCGGCACGCGGAGGCCCTGCTGGTGAGCCACTCGGCGGGGGCCACGGACTACATCCAGGCGGATGTCCGCAGGCCCGAGCGGATCCTCGACCACGCGCGTACGTTCCTGGACTTCTCCCGTCCCGTCGCCCTGTCGATGGTCGCGCTGATGCACTTCATCGGCGACGACGAGGACCCCTACGGCCTCACCAGGACGCTCGTCGACGCGCTGCCGTCCGGCAGCTACCTGGTGCTGTCGCACGGCACCGCCGACGAGCATCCGCATCTGGTGAAGTCGGTGACCACGACGTACCGCAAGGGCGAGATTCCGCTGCGGATGCGCACCCGGTCCGAGGTCGAGCCGTTCTTCGAGGGGCTGGAACTGGTGGAGCCGGGACTGGTGACGGCGACCCGGTGGTACAGGTCAGGGCCCGCACCCGCCGAGGAGTTGAGCGGCTTCTACGTCGGTGTCGCCCGCGTTCCGTAACGCACACGGGCGTGGCCTACCCTCCAGGCGGTCAGCCGAGGCCCAGCTCCCGCTCCCCCAGCGGCGCGAAGTAGCGTTCCACGTCGGCGTCCCCGACCCCTGCCAGTGTCGCCGGGGACCACTTCGGGTCGCGGTCCTTGTCGATGATCTGGGCGCGGATCCCCTCGGGCAGATCGTGGGTGTCGAGGGCCGCGCAGATCACCCGGTACTCCTGGTCGAGGGCCTGCTCCAGTGAGTCGAGGCGGGCCGCACGGCGCAGGGACTCATGTGTCGCCTTCACGGCCATGGGCGACCGGGAGAGGATCAGGTCCGCCGCTTCCTTGGCGGCGACATCGCCGGTGGCGAAGAGCCGCTCGACGATCTCCTCGACCGTGTCCGCGGCGTAGCACGTGTCGATCCATGTGCGCTGCTCGGCGAGGATTCCGGGCGGCGCCTGCCGCGTGTGGCGGGCGACGGCCTCGTCCGGTTCCGCCTCGGCCAGCTCGCGCAGCAGCTTGGGCAGCGCCTCGGACGGTACGTAGTGGTCGGCGAGACCGCACAGCATCGCGTCGGCCGCGCCGACTGCGATGCCGGTGAGCGCGAGGTGGGTGCCGAGGTGTCCGGGCGCGCGCGTGAACAGGTACGTGCCGCCGACGTCGGGGACCAGGCCGATGCCGACCTCAGGCATCGCGACCTTCGAGCGCTCGGTGACGATCCGGATGCCGCCGTGCGCGGACAGTCCGACGCCGCCGCCCATGACGATGCCGTCCATGACGGCGACGTAGGGCTTCGGGTAGTGCGCGATACGGGAGTTGAGCCGGTATTCGTCGCGCAGGAAGGCCTGCGCCGCACGGTGGTCCCCGCTGCGCGCGTCGTCGTGGAAGAGCCGGATGTCGGCCCCCGCGCACAGGCCCCGCTCCCCCGCCCCCTGGAGCACGACGGTCCCGACGGCGGGGTCACCCTCCCAGGTGTCGAGTGCCTCTGCGGTCGCTCGCAGCATGGCGTGGGTGAGGGAGTTCAGGGCGGGGGGCCGGTTCAGGGTGAGGTACGCGGCGCGTCCCTCGACGGCCCGCAGCACGGGGGCGGCGTCGGAGCTCAACGGTGGTTCCTTCCGGTGAAGATCACGGCAGGACCATCTCTATCACCTGTGCCGAAGTCACTGGCGCCGAAGTCACCTGTGCTGAAGCCACCTGCGACGGAGCCGGCGGCAGGCCGAACACAGGGGTTCCCGCAATTGAAATTGCGAGGTACTTTTATGCAATCGCACTTGCAGATTGCTCGTTCTCTCAGAAAGCAACGCCCGTGCCTTCATCCCGCACCCCCAAGAACCCCGGCCAGGCCGACTGGCTGGGCGATGCCCTGCCCGATGTACCCCTGTCCAAGGCGCAGACCCGCGTCGTCGATGTCATCGTGCGCAACCCGCAGCTCGCCTCGTACGCCGAGATCGCGCAGATCGCCGAGCGCGCGGACGTGAACAGCTCCACGGTCGTCCGGGCCGCGCAGACCCTGGGCTACCAGGGCTGGCCCGACCTGCAGCGGGAGCTGCGGGCGCGCTACCTGGTGCAGATCTCGACCGAGGACACGCTCACCGAGCACGGCGAGCACCGCAGCCCGCTGCACGACGCACTGACGCACGACCTGGAGAATCTGCGCCAGACCCTCGAGAGCAATTCCGCCGCGGAGGCCGAGGCCGCCATCGCGGCGCTGGCCGAGGCCCGGTCGATCCTCGTCGTCGGGGTCGGATCCTTCTCGGGTCCCGCCACGGTGATGGCACACCTCGGCTCCACCATGGGCTACCCGATCACGCTGGAGAACCGGGCCGGTGTGCACCTGGCGTCGGCCGTGAACAGTGTCGGCCCCGGCGATGTGCTCCTGGTCGTCAACATGTGGCGCTCCACGAAGCAGGTCATCGCCGCCGCGGAGGCCGCTCACGAGGCCGGGGCCACCGTCGTCGCCATCACCGACATGCGCCGGGGGCGGCTCGCCACCTCCATCGCCGACCACCTGCTGATCGTGCCCTCCGAAGGCATCTCGTTCTTCCAGTCCGTCACCGCCGCCACGTCGGTCGTCTACGGGCTGCTCGCCGGCATGCAGGAGGCTCGGCCCGAGCGCAGCCGTGCCGCGATCCGCCGCACCCAGCAGCTGTGGCGGGACCTGGACATCTATCTCGACTGAGAACCCGGCATCCCGACATCTCGACCGTCACATCGGGCGACGGGCTCCGCGCCTTTTGCCCGCAAGGAGCACAGATGAGTAAGCACATCGCCGTCGTCGGCCTCGGGTCGATGGGCGGTGCCATGGCCACCGCTCTGGTCGCCGCCGGCTGGCAGGTGCGTGGGTACGATCCCTCCGCCGCGGCGCGGGCCACCGCGCAGGATGCCGGTGTCGACGCCGTCGACACGCTCGAGCAGCTCGCCGGCACGCCGTACGTGGTGCTGTCGCTGCCGTCGGCCCAGGTCGTCGAGGCGAGCCTGCCCGTCCTGCTGTCGCAGCCGGGCACGGTGGCCGTCGTCGACACCACGACGTCGCAGCCCGACATCTCGGCCGCGTGTGCGGTGCTCGCCTCCCAGAAGGGTGTGTCCTTCGTCGACGCGCCCGTGTCCGGTGGCCGCACCGGCGCCGTGGCCGGTCGGCTGACCGCGTTCGTGGGCGCCGAGGCGGACGCCCTCGATGCCGCGCGGCCCGTCCTGGACGCGCTCACCGGCGGCCAGTTCCGGCACCTCGGCGGCCCCGGCTCGGGCAACGTGGTCAAGCTGCTCAACAACATGCTTGCCGCGGTCAACCTGGTGGCGGTCGGCGAGGCACTGGCCGTCGCGAAGTCCTACGGCGTCGACCCGGCCGCCTCCGCTGCGGGCATCAGTGGCGCGTCCGGTGCCAGCAAGGCGTCGGCCGCGATGTATCCGGACTGGGTGCTCAGTGGCACGTACGACTCCGGGTTCTCGCTCGGGCTGATGGCGCGCGACGCCGCCCTGGCCGTCGAGACCGCCAAGCAGCGCGGTGAGACACCCCAGTTGCTGGCTGCCGCGAGCGAGCGGTGGCAGGAGGCCCTGGCCGAACTGGGCCCGGCCGCCGACTTCTCCGAGATAGCCCGCACCGTCGCACCGACCCTCACGCGTTAAGGACCGACGCACCATGAACAGCACCGCTTTCTCCATCGCCTCGGCCACCTCCGGCGCCGCCACCGCCCGCGCCGCCCTGGACGCCCACTTCCCGCAGGGACTCGGCTCGTTCGTCGACGGCCATGTCGTCCCCGGCCGCGGCGAAGCCGTCCGCCTCACATCCGCCGCCACCTCCGAGTGGGTGGCCGATTACGCCGACGCCGGTACGGAGGGCGCCGACGCCGTCCTGACGAGCGCGGCCCGCGGGGCCGAGGTGTGGGCCGCCACCGACCCCTTCGAGCGGGCGGCGATCCTGCGTGAGGTCTCCCGCAGTGTCGCCGAGCACGTCGAGGAACTCGCCGCGCTGGAGTCCGCGACCACCGGCAAGCCGATCCGCGACACCCGCGGCGAGGCCGCCAAGGTCGCCGAGATGTTCGGCTACTACGCGGGCTGGGCGGACAAGCTGCTCGGACACACCATCCCGGTCCCCGGCAACTGGCACACGTACACCGAGCGGGTCCCGTGGGGTGTCGTCGTGGCGATCACTCCGTGGAACGCGCCGCTGTTCACCGGGGGTTGGAACTCGGCGGCGCCGCTCGCCGCGGGCAACGCCGTCGTCGTCAAGCCCAGCGAGTTCACCCCCGCCTCCACGGTGCGCCTGGCGCAGCTGGCACACCAGGCCGGTCTGCCGGACGGTGTGTTCAACGTCGCCACCGGCCTGGGTTCCACGGTCGGCGCCACCCTCACCAGCGACGCGCGTGTGGGGAAGGTGTCCTTCATCGGCTCGGTGGGCACGGGGCGGCGGGTGGCCGTCGCGGCGGCGTCCGCGGGCATCCCGACGGTCCTGGAGCTCGGCGGCAAGAGCGCCAACATCGTGTTCGCCGACGCCGATCTGGACCGGGCGGCGGACGGGGCCGTGTCCGCGATCTTCTCCGGGGCCGGGCAGTCGTGTGTGGCCGGTTCGCGGCTGCTGGTGGAGCGGTCGGTGCACGCCGAGTTCGTGGCACGTGTCGCGGAGCGAGCGGCCCGGCTGCGGGTCGGCGATCCCCTCGACCCGCGGACCGAGGTCGGCCCGATCATCACGGAGTCGCAGTTCGCCACGGTCACCTCGCTCGTCGAGGCGGGCATCGCGGGCGGCGCCCACCGGGCCACGGCGGCGAGCCTTCCCACCCACGTCACCAACTCGCCACTGACGGAGGGGCGTTGGGTGCTTCCCACTGTGCTGGACGGGGTCAGCCCCGCCAATGTGCTGGAGACCACCGAGGTGTTCGGTCCGGTCGTCGGCGTCGACTCCTTCTTCACCGAGGCCGAGGCCATCGAGCGCGCCAACGCCACCACCTTCGGCCTTGCCGGAGCGGTGTGGACCCAGGACGTCGCGCGGGCCCACCATGTGGCTCGCGCGGTGAAGGCAGGTACCTTCTGGATCAACTCGTACAAGACGATCCACGTGGCCGTGCCCTTCGGTGGCTTCGGTGACTCCGGGCACGGCCGGTCCTCCGGCCCCGGCGTACTGGACGAGTACACCCAGACCAAAGCCGTGTGGACCCCCACGCGTGCCGCCGGTTCCCCGTTCCCGTCGCTGAGCTACTGAGGAGTCCTCGATGAGCCAGACACACACCGTCGCCGAAGGCGACCGACTCAAAAAGGACACCTCGGCCGGTGTCACCAACTGGCAGAGCCGGGTGCTGTCGCTCGCCCGCGGCCTGCACGCCCGGCCCGAGCTCTCCTTCGAGGAGACCGAGTCCGCCGCGGCGATCACCGCTCTGCTCGCGGAGGGCGGGCTCACGGTCGAGCACGGGACCGGTGGCCTGCCCACCGCGTTCACGGCGACGGCGGGCAGCGGCGACCTGACCGTGGCGCTGTGTGTCGAGTACGACGCGCTGCCCGAGGTCGGCCACGCCTGCGGGCACAATCTCATCGCCGGGGCGTCGGTCGCCGCGGCCCTCGCCCTGGCACCGTACGCCGACGAGTTGGGCATCACGCTCAAGGCCATCGGCACCCCGGCCGAGGAGCACGGCGGCGGCAAGTCGCTGCTCCTGGAGTCGGGCGCGTTCGACGGTGTGGGCCTGGCCCTGATGGTGCACCCGGTGCAGGACGGTGTCTCGTACAACCCGGCGGGGACCACCGCGCAGGCGGTCGGCCGCTACCGTGCCGTGTTCTCCGGACGTGCCGCGCACGCCGCGGCCGCGCCCCACCAGGGTGTGAACGCGGCCGACGGTGCCACCCTCGCCCAGGTCGCCATCGGGCTGCTGCGCCAGCAGATCCCAGGCGACCATCGGGTGGCCCTGTTCGTGTCGGAGGCGGGCGTGGCCACCAACATCATCCCCGAGCGGGCCGTCGTCGACTTCGAGTGCCGCGCGTTCACGCTGCCCGAGTACGAGGCGCTCCTCGCCCGCGTACGGCGCTGCTTCGAAGGGGCGGCGCTCGCGAGCGGCACCGAGCTGGCGATCGAGGCGACCGAGCCACTGTACGAACCGCTCGTGCAGGACGAGGCGTTGGCCGGGTACTGGACGGCCGCGATGGAGTCGTTCGGGCGTGACACCACGTCCGGCGGCCGGCTCGGCGGCGGGTCGACCGACATGGGCAATGTCAGCCAGGTCATCCCGAGTCTGCACCCCTGGCTGAGCATCCCGGGGGCCGAAGTGCCCATCCACTCCCACGGATTCACCGCGGTCGCCGACACCGACGCGGCGTACGGGCTGATGCTCGAAGCGGCCCGCGCGCTCGCCTGGACCGTCGTCGACGCGGCGAGCGATCCGGAGCAGCGCGCCCGGTTCGTCGAGGCCGCCTTCCACCGTGACATCAGAAGGGCCGGGTGACGACATGTCCACCCTCGTCAAGCCGAACGACCGCGGCACGCGGACCCGTCAGACGCTGCCCATCGCCGGGCTGGCCCTGGTGATCGCGCTGGTCGTGCAGTTCATCGGTGAACTCGACATCGACCTGGGCATCGGCTCCATCATCATCTTCCCCATGGTGTGGGGCCTGTTGCTGGGTCTGCTGGTGTCGATCCAGAAGTTCCGGCCGCTCGGCATCGACCTGCAGAAGGTGGCGGCGGCGCTCGTCGGTGTCGCCGTGATGATCCTGGTGGCGCGGCTGGCGTTCAACATCGGTCCGAGTCTGCCGACGCTCGCCGACGCCGGTCCCGCGCTGCTGCTCCAGGAGATCGGGCATCTGCTCGGCACGGTCGCCATCGCGCTGCCGCTCGCCGTGCTGCTGCGCATGGGCAAGGCGACGGTGGGTGCCACGTTCTCGCTGGACCGCGAGCCGTCGTTCGCGATGGTCTCGGAGAAGTACGGTCCCGACTCCGATCAGTACCGCGGTGTCCTCGCCATGTACGTGTTCGGCACGATGTTCGGAGCGGTCTTCATCACGCTCCTGACCTCGCTGGTGTCGAACTGGAACATCTTCGACCCGCTGGCCCTGGCGATGGGTGCCGGTGTCGGTTCCGGGTCGATGATGGCGGCGTCCTCGGCCAGTATCGTGGCCGCCTATCCCGGCGACGAGCAGGCCATCCTGGGGATGGCCGCGGTCTCCAACCTGATCACGACGATCCTCGGTGTCTACGTCGGCATCTATCTGGCGCTGCCGCTGGCCGACCGCTTCTACCGCTTTCTGACGCGTGGCGGGCGTACGGAGGCGGCAGTGACCGCACGGACCGAACCGGTCGAGACGGAGCAGAGCGCGGCGGAGAACCGCGCCTTCCGCGAGCAGGTGGCCTCTGCGGCGGGTGAGATCAAGCTCCCGCTGTGGCTGTCGCTCGGTGTGCTGACGGTGCTGGGCATCGGCACCGCCTCCGTCGCGGCGGGGCACCTCGGCCTCGACATCATCGGCGGTTACGCCGTGCTGCTGGCCCTGGTGCTGGTCGGGATCGTGCTGGCCAAGGTCAGCCGGAAGGTCTCGGCGATCGTGTGGATCACCACCGTCGGCGCGTACGTGTCGAGTCCGTGGTTCTTCGCCTCGGACACACTGAACCGCCTGGTGTCGTCGGTGGACTTCCTGTCCATCGCGACGATCATGCTGACGCTGGCGGGGCTCTCCCTCGGAAAGGATCTGCCGCTGCTGCGCCGCATCGGGTGGAAGATCGTCCCGGTCGGGCTCGTGGCCATCACCGCGTCGTTCCTGCTCTCGGTCGTCATCGCCGAGTTCACGCTCGGAGCGTGGGGTTAGGGCCTGTCGCTCTGGGTCGGGCCCTGGCGGGCAACGCCCCTCACGACACCCCCGCATGCACCGCTCGGACAGGCCGCTCGTGCTCGGCGCGGGCGGCCTCGAGCAGCTGTCGCCACGAGGTGACGGTCGGCCGCCGACGCAGCAGCGCGCGACGCTCGCGCTCGGTCATCCCGCCCCAGACCCCGTGCTGGATACGCTGATCCAGCGCGTGGGCCAGGCATTCGGTCTTGATCACGCATCCGCCGCAGATGCGCTTGGCGCTGCTCTGCGCGGCTCCCTCGACGAACAACTCGTCCGGGTCCGTTGTCCGGCAGGCCGCCTGATCCCACCTGGAAAGCTGCTCTTCGCGCACTGCTGCCGCCCCCTTCTCCGTGTCGCCTCTCAGCGTAGCCGAGTCGTCACTTTAGGCCATACGTGCAGGCCGCGCACCCCACCCCCTCTGAACACATGGTCAATTGACGATTCGAAACGGACAAATGGTGCGTCGTTGCGGTCAGTTACCCGTCGTCGCCCCTACGGCCTCACGGCGCACGACGTCGACCAGCGAGCGGTCGGTGATCTTGAGGGCGGGTGACACGGCGAGGGTCAGGGTCGACACACTCATGAACGGGTTGAGGTGGCGCCAGCCCCAGCTCTCCAACGCGCCCCGCACCGCGGCCGCCTGGTCGGCGACGTCCCCGGCCGGGCGGGCCGACAGCACACCACCCACGGGCAGCGGCATGCGTGCCGCGATCGACTCGCCCTCGGCCCCGGCGACCACGGCGACGCCTCCCCCGTCCGCGACGACGGTCGCCGCGGCGGCGGCCATGGCGGCGCGGGAGGTGCCGATGGTCAGCAGGTTGTGGCTGTCGTGGGCGTACGTCGAGGCCACTGCGCCGGAGGTCAGCTCGCGGCCGAGGAGGGGCGCGAAGACCGCACCCTGACGCCCGTAGCGGTTGCGGACGCGCACGAGGGTGGCGCGGCCCTCCCACTGCACCTCGCCCCCGTGGACCGGGAGTTGGACCTCGGCTTCCTCGGTGTAGGTGTCCCGTTCGTTGACCCGCATGGCACGGAAGGTGTGCACCCCGTCGGGCAGTTCGACGGTCCAGCGGAACGTGTCGGCGTCCTGCGGTTCGACGTCGATGCGACTGCCGAGCGGTGTGACGGCCGGGGCGTCACCGACCTCCTCCGAGCGGGCGGGCACGCCGCCCCGGCCCACCACGTGGCCACCGGACAGCACCAACTCCGGCTCGAACGCGGCGAGTTCGCCGCGCAGCAGCACCAGGTCGGCGCGCTTGCCCGGCGAGACGACGCCGCGGTCGTGGAGGCGAAGGCGCTGAGCGGGCGTCCACGTCAGCGCCTTCAGGACGACGTGTGCGGGGAATCCGGCGGCCACGGCCACCCGTGCGATGTGGTCGAGGTGGCCCTTGTCGACGATGTGGTCGGCGGCGAGGTCGTCGGTGACCAGGCACAGCGGCGGGAGCTGCGGCAGGGCGAGGAGGGCATCGGCGGCCTCTTCGGTGAGGCACTTCTCCTGAAGCATCATCGTCATGCCGAGGCGGGCCTTCTCCAGGACCACCTCGGTGCGGTTCTTGGTGTGGTCCGAGTCGACGCCGGTGGCGAGGTAGGCGCTGAGTTCGGCTCCGGTCAGGTTCGGGCAGTGGCCGTCCAAAATGACGTCCTGCGCGCGGGCGGCGGCGGTGATCTCGTGCATGCGGCGGTCGCCCGCGACCACGGCCCGGTAGTCCATGACCTCGCCGAGCGCGATCACCCCGGGCCAGCGGAGCATCTCCGCGATGTCGTCGGCGGACAACGCGGCCCCGGCGTGCTCCAGGCCCTCCAGGGCGGGCACGCACGACGGGACGCCCCACAGTTGGGTCTGGGCGGTCTCCCGGCCGGCGTCGATCATCCAGCGCATGGCGTCGCGCCCGGCGACGTTGACGATCTCGTGCGGGTCGGCGAGCACGGTCGTCGTGCCGCGTGCGAGTGTCACCGCGGCGAATTCCTGCGGCGTCAGGAACGCGCTCTCGATGTGCATGTGCGCGTCGACGAAGCCGGGGACGACGAGCATGCCGCTCGCGTCGATCTCCTCGCGGGCGTCGGCCGGGGTGCCGGGGGGCAGCACCGCGCTGATCGTCTCGCCTCGTACGAGGACGTCCGCGGCGAACTCCTCGCCGGTGAAGGTGGACACCACGCGCCCACCGCTGATCCGGAGGTCGTGCTGCTCACTCATGGGGTCGTGCTCCTTCGGAAGGGGTGCGTCACTCGGTGTGGGGCAGGCCGTCACGGGACGAGTGTGTAGAAGTAGTAGCCCAACGGGACCATGACGATCCACAGCGGCCAGGGCACCTCGCGGACCCGGCCGCTGACGGTCTTGACCAGGACGTGGGCCGCGAGCCCGACCGCGATGCCGGTACCGAAGTTGCCGAAGAACAGCGTGGTCGCGACGGTGAGGGCCGCCGGGATCGCGTTGGTCGGGTCCTTGAAGTCGACGTTCTTGAGGGCCCCGAGCATGTTCAGGCCGATGTACATCAGCACGGGCGCCGTGGCCGCCGAGGGGATCAGCGTCGCGAACGGTGTGACGAGGAGCAGCAGGCCGAAGCCGCAGGCCGCCCACACGGAGGCGAGGCCGGTCTTGCCGCCCGCGTCGGCCGCGGCCGACGACTCCAGGTAGGCCGTCATCGACGGGGCGCCGACGGCCGAACCACCCATCACGGAGACCGAGTCGACGAGGAAGGGGCGCCGGGAGCCGGGGATGTTGCCGTCCTTGTCGAGCAGCCCGGCGCGGCCCGAGACGGCGAGGAGCGTGCCGGTCATGGAGAAGAACTCGGACACGAAGAAGGCGAAGATGTACGGGAAGTACTCCGGCTTGAGCGCGCCGAGGATGTCGATGTGGAAGAGCAGCGGTCCCGGCGAGGCGGGCGCGGCGAAGAGGCTGGAGGGGACGTCCGTGACACCGAGCGGGATGCCGACGATCGTGACGGCCGCGATGGTGATGAGGAAGGCGCCGGGCACCTTGCGCGAGGCGAGCGCGGTGAGCAGCAGCAGGCCGCCCAGGGCGAGCAGTCCGGCGGGCTTCGACAGGTCGCCGACGGCGAGTGCGGCCTTGTCGGCGTTGCCGACGACGAGGTCGGCGTCGCGGAAGCCGATGAGGGCGATGTAGAGGCCGAGGCCGCCGCTGATGGCGTACTTGAGGTTCATCGGCATCAGGCGCGTGACGAGGTCACGGATGCCCAACAGGGTCAGTACCAGGAAGGCCACGCCGGACCAGAACACCATGCCGAGCGCCGTGTCCCAGGGGACGTGGTCCTGGCCGACGATGGTGAAGGCGATCAGCGCCACCCCGCCGAGGCCGGGCGCGACGACGAACGGGAGGTTGGCGACGAGGCCCATGGCCAGGGTCGCGAGCGCGATGGCGATGATGACGGCGGTGGTCGCGGCGCCGTGCGGCACGCCGGCGCCCGCCAGCTGGCCGGGGACCACGACGACGGCGTAGGCGGCGGCCATGAACATCGAGGCGCCGGCGACGAGTTCCGTACGGGGGCTGCTGCCGCGGCCACGGACGCGGAAGAGCCGCTCGACGAGCGACGCGGACTCGGGTGCGGCGTCGGCCTGCTCGCCGGAGGGCGGAGCGGTGGTGGACATGGGGACCTCGGCGGGATGAGGGGTGGGCAGGGGCGGTCCGCGGCGACGTCGGCGCGAGGCATACGCGGGGCGTGCGGGCACCCGGCTGGGTACGGTCTCTGCAACCGGTCTCTGCAACCGGTTGCAGAGACCGGTTGCAGGTATCATGACACGGCATAAAGGGAAAGTGAACAGCGGCCCGGGTGAAACCTCGGGACACCGGTCCTGGCACCTCGGTCGGGACCAACCGGCCGGGACCACCGGTTGGGACGGCGAGCAGGGGGCAGTAGTGGCGACGCTCTTGGATGTGGCGCACGCGGCGGGGGTGTCGAAGGCCACCGCCTCGCGGGCGTTGCACCGCCCCGACATGGTCGCGGAAGGCACCCGGCTGCGGGTGCGGGAGGCCGCGGACCGGCTCGGTTTCCAGCTCAACGCCGCGGCCCGCGCCCTGACCACGGGCCGCACGGGGCTCATCGGCCTGATCGTGCCGACGCTCTCCAACCCCTTCTTCGCTCCCCTGGTCATCGGGGCGCAGCAGGCGGCGGAGGACACCGAGAGCCATCTGCTGATCGCCGTGTCCGAGTACGACGCGGAGCGCGAGGCCGCCCTCGCCGACCGGCTGTCCGAGCAGGCCGACGGGCTGATCATGGTGACTCCGGTCGGCACGGACGCGGCGCTGCGCGAGCGCTTCCGGCGCCGCCCGCTGGTGCTCGTCGACCGACAGGTGGGGCGGCTGCCCGCCGTCGTGGCGGACACCGCGGCGGGCCTGGCCGAACTCCTCGGCCACCTGCTTGACCTCGGCCACCGCGAGATCGCCTACGTGTCCGGGCCCGCGGGCTCCTGGGCGGACGAGCAGCGGCGCTCGGCCCTCACCGCGCAGGCCTCGAATGCGGGCGCCCGCGTGCATGTGCTGGGCCCGCTGCCGCCCACGTTCGACGCGGGCATCGAGGCCTCGCGCTCCCTGCCGGGCGCTGCCACGGCCGTCCTCGCGTACAACAGCTATCTCGCGTTGGGGTTGCTGCACGGGCTCGGTTCGACCGGGCGGCGTGTTCCCGAGGACATCAGCCTGGCGGCGGCGGACGACCTGAGCACGCTCGGGGCGACGACGCCGCCGGTGACCGCGTTGGACGTGCCGTTGCGGGAGGTCGGCACGCTCGCCGTGACCCGTCTGCACGAATTGGTCGGCGGGCAGCGGCGCACGGTGACGTCCCGGGTGCCCGCGGCGCCGGTGCTCCGCGCGTCGACGGCGCCGCCGCGGGTGTCCTGACGGGTATGCGTGGCGGGCGGCCCCTCAGCGGCTCAACGCCGCCTGCGCCGCGTCGAGTTCCAGGGTGTCGCCGAGTGCGATCCGGCCCGGTGTCACCACGTCCGCGTACACGCCGAACAGGACGCCGCGGCCCAGCGTGCTCTGGCCCAGGCCCCGGTAGCCCTTGATCAGGGACAGGGCCCGCACTCCCCCGGAGCCGTCGACCGGGTCGCGGTTCACCGCGCCGCACCGTTTCACCGGGCCCTCGACGCGCAGCACCGCCCCGCCGACGCGCACCGTGCGGCCCTGCCAGGTGTCCTCGGCGTGGGGCGCGCCGCCTGAGAAGCCGAGCGTCATGCGGAAGCGACGCCTGTCGACCGCGTCGAGGTCGGACCTGCGGGCCAGTTCGTCCACGGAGGCGTCGCCGAGCAGGGTGACGGGCCGCAGGTCCACGCCGCCGTGGTCGGTGTCGGGGCGTACCAGGCGGACCGGTTGTCCCACGCGGTCCGCCAGGAGTTCGGACCACGGGCCCTCGACCACGCGTCCGGGGACCGTGTGGTGCCGGAAGAAGTCGACCTCCAGCGCGCCGCCGAGACGCACTTCGCCGGTGACCGCGGTGCCGTCCGGGCAGGTCACGGTCAGCGTCCCGGACTCCGCCGCGTAGTGGGCGGTGTGTCCGGCCCAGGCTCCCGTGCGGGTCATGGACAGCAGGTTGCCCTCCGCGTCCACCATGAGGAAGGCCCGGTCGCCCGCGACTCCCGTTCTCGTCAGCCCGATCTCGTCGCGCGGCACGACCCCGAGTCCCTTGATGGCGGTGGTCGTCAGCGAGGTGACCTGGAGGGCTGGAACGGGTGTCATGTGTCGGTGCTCCCTTTTACTTGGCGTACGCCTCCGAGTACAGGTCGGCCACGTAATACTTCCCGGGGTCGGTGTTGTCGTCCAGTTGCTTGTTGCGTACGAAGAAGTCACCGAGCTTCTTGAACCACGTGTCCACTTCCCCGTTCTTGGTCTTGGCAACGAGGTCCTTGGTGGAGAGTGTCTCGACGTGTGAGGCGTCGGCCTTGGCCTGGGCCTCGGTGACCTGGAGCATCTTCGCGGTGAGGGCGATGGTCTCCTCGGGGTGTTCCTGGCGCCAGTCGTTGGCCTGCTGGAGCACCTTGATGACCTTCTTGTTCTTCGCCTCGGGCACCTTGTTCCCGGCGACGAACGCGGTGGGGAAGGAGTCCTTGGTGTCCTTGGTGCTCGCTATCTCGTGCAGGCCAGGGACCTTCTTCTTGATGGTGTCGATGGCGGGGTAGAAGAAGCCGGCGCCGTCGATCTTTCCGGAGGAGAAGGCGGAGACGATGGTGGACGGGTCCATGTTGACCTTGGTGATGTCCTTCGTCGTCATCCCCGCCTTCGCCAGGGCGATGTTGAGGATCATGTCGCCGGAGGTGCCCTCGGGCACACCGACCCGCTTGCCCTTGAGGTCCTTCATGGACTTCATGCCGGGCTGCCCGATGACACGGTCGGCATACGTGAGGGTGTCCACGGCGATGACCTTGGACTTGCCGGAGGCGGGCAGCCACATGGCGCCGGGGCCGATGTATCCGTAGTCGAGGCTGTCGGCGCTGAGGGCCTGGATCTGCACGGGGCCGTTGTTGAAGGCCCTCACCTTCGCGGTCAGGTCCGCCTTCTTCCACAGGTTCTGCTTCTCGGCGATGGCTAGGAGGCTGGCGCCGTTGTAGTCGGCGATGTAGCCGAAGCGGACCGTGTTGTCGTCCCCCGAACCGCTGCCGGAGCAGGCGGTGACGGAGAGCGAGAGCATCAGGGCGGCGGGCAGCGCCGTGAGTGTGGTGCGCCTGAACCTGTTTCTGGGCATGCTGGATGTCCTCTCGGGGTGGTACGTGCGAGCGGGGGTGATGGTGTGTCAGGCGGCGTTGGTCGGTGCGTCCTGGTGGTAGACCGAGGTCCACACCTCGTTGCGGATGCGCCGGAACTCGGTGGACAGGCGGATCTGTTCGGTGCGCGGGTAGGGCAGGTCGACCTCGACGACGCGGTGGATGCGGCCGGGCCGCGCGGCCATCACCACGACGCGGCTGGCGAGGTAGACCGCCTCGTCCACGTCGTGGGTGATGAACAGGACGGTGCGCTTCTCCTGGCTCCAGGTCGCGAGGAGCTGGTCCTGCAGCTGCACGCGCGTCAGGGCGTCGAGCGCGCCGAACGGCTCGTCCATCAGCAGGACTTGGGGGTCGACCGCGTAGGCGCGGGCGATGGCGCAGCGTTGCTTCATGCCGCCGGACAGCGTCTTCGGCAGGGCGTCGGCGAACTCGTCGAGTCCTACGAGGGTGATGGCCGCTTCGGCGCGGCGGCGACGCTCCGCGGTGGGTACGGAGGCCAACTTGAGCCCGAACTCCACGTTCTGGCGGACCGTCAGCCACGGGAACAGCGCGTACTGCTGGAAGATCACGCCGCGGTCGGGTCCGGGCCCCGACACGGGGGTGCCGTCGACGAGGACGGCGCCGGAGTCGGGGTCCTGGAGGCCTGCGGCCATGCTCATCAGGGTGGACTTGCCGCAGCCCGAGGGGCCGACGACCGTGACGAACTCCTGGTCGGCGATGTCCAGGCTGATCCCGTTCAGCGCGGTGAAGGTGGTCCCCTTGAGCGGGAAGGTCTTCACCACGTCCCGGAAACTGATCTTGCTGTCGGTCGTCCCGTGGTGTGCTGTCTTGCCGTTCATCGACGCTCCTGCCAGCCGGTGAGCCGCCGTTCGGCCAGCAGTAGCAGCCGGTCCATGACGAGTCCGAGCACACCGATGGAGATCAGGGACACGAAGATCGTGTCCATTTCGAACCAGGTGGACGCCTTCTGCATCCGGTAGCCCAACCCCTCCTGCGCGCCAATGAGTTCGGCGGCGACCACGGTCGCCCAGGACGCGCCGAGACCGATGCGCATGCCGACGAGGATGAACGGGGTGGAGGCGGGGACGACCACCTTGGCGAAGATGGTCCGGTCGGATGCGCCGAGCACCCGGGCCGCGTTGATCAGCGTCTTGTCGACGTCGACGACTCCCTGGAAGGAGGAGACGACGCAGGACATGAACGAGGCCAGGAAGATCACGGCGATCTTCGGCACCTCGCCGATGCCGAGCAGCACCACGGCCAGCGGGATCAGCGCGAGCGGTGGGATGGTGCGGAAGAACTGGATGTACGGCTCGACCAGGGCGCGCACCGTCGGGTACCAGCCCATGAGGAAGCCGACCGGCACCGCCGCGAGCACGCCGAGGGCGTAGCCGGACAGGACGCGGCGCAGGCTGGCGAGGGTGTCGTCGGCCAGGGTGCCGTCGGAGATCATGGTGCCGGCCTTCTCGGCCACGGCCGCCGGGGTGGGCAGGTTCTCGACCCAGCCCAGGGCGGCGACGACGGCCCAGACGGCGATTCCCGCCGCCACGGCCACGACGTTCAGGATCAGGGGTCTGCCGCGGCCGCGGCGCGGTTGCTGCCGCGGGGTGTCGGCGGTGGTCTTCTGCGCGGGGGTGATCACAGCCATGTTTTCCTCGCTGATGGCTTCACGCGTGCTCCTCGGAGACGGGCTGCGGATACTGGGTGAGCAGGGGGGATTCGTGGAGGACGAGGGCGATGCCGCCGAGTGCGCTGCCGGCCTCGCCGAGCGTCGCGCGGCGCAGGTCCACGTGAGGGTGGGCCATCGGCATCAGGTGCCTGCGCAGGGTGCGTTCGACCGGGTCGAGGAGGGCGCCTCCCGCCTCGGCGAGTTCGCCGCCGACGACGATGACGCCCGCGCCGACGACGTGGCAGACGGCGGCCAGCACCCCGCCGACGTCGCTGCCGACGCGCTCGAGGATGGCCAGGGCCGTCGGTTCGGCAGCATCGACCGCTGCGAGGAATCCGGCGAGGTCCTCGGCCCGGCCGCCGGATTCCCGGTAGCGGCACAGCACCGCGTCGAGCGAGGCGCGGGTCTCCAGGCAGCCGGTGCCGCCGCATTCGCAGGTGCGGCCCACCGGGTCCACGGTGATGTGTCCGAACTCGCCGGACAGGCCGTACCGGCCGCGGTGCAGTGCGCCGCCGACGACCAGGCCGCCGCCGACGCCGTGCGACAGGCGCAGGTAGAGCACGTCGCTGCTGTCGGCGGCCGCGCCCCAGACCGCTTCGGCGAGGGCGGCGAGCCGGGTGTTGTTGTCCAGCAGGACCGGCACACCGAACCGTTTGCGCAGCAGGTCGGGCAGGCCGTCGATGCCCTGGGCGTGGGCGTGTTCGCTGCCGGGGTCGGCGATCGGTCCGACGACGCCGACTCCGATGGCGGTGAGCGCGTCGAGGTGTACGCCCGAGGATCGGCCCCGGCCATCTGCCTCGCCCGTATCGGCGTCGGGCGGGCCGGTGGCCAGGGCGTCGAGGAGCCGTTCCGCGTGCTCGACGCGTTCGGGCCAGGAGAGGTCCGGGGCGTGCGGCTCGCTCGCCGAACCGACCACTTCATGGGCGAAGTTGACGGCTGCGACGTGCACGGCGCGGCGTGCGAAGTCGATGCCGACCGCCTCGCCCGCGGCCGGGTTGAGGCTGAGTTTCTCCACCGGTCGGCCACGCTTGCGGGTCTCGACCTGCGGAGTGCTCGCGACGACGGCGCCGCTGCCCACCAGGGCGGCGACGATGTCGTGGAGCGTGGTGCGGGAGAGTCCGCTGCGGATGCCCAACTCGGCGCGGCTCAGCGGGCCCTGCTTGCGCAGCAGCTCGAGAACGGACTGCTCGTGGCCGCGCCGGAGCCGCGTCAGCGGGCCGTCGTGTTCGTGCATGCCGCACAGCATGTGAGGGCCGACGATTTTCGTCAATGAGTCGGAACGAAATACTCGCGCCGAACCTCGCCCGGAACACCACTCCCCCGCACCGGACTTGACCTGCGACGACACAGGAGTCCGCACGTAGCGACCGGGCCGCGCGAGGTCCGGGGAACGCCACACGACTGCAACATTCGCCGCTGACCAGCGGCCTTGCCACTGCCGGTCCGCACCTCCCGCACCCATTTATGTAGGTGCTCTTGACTTAAATCGTGAGCACGCTGAAACATGCTGCGCACACCCCAGACCGACCAGCCGAGGAGCCACACCTGATGACCCGGGAAGAGACCAACGCAGCACACATCGCCCGCCGCGGCGTACTGGCCGGCATCGCCGGGACCATGGGGGCGGTGGCACTGCCCGCGGGCTCCGCGCTCGCACAGCCCGACCGGCCCGCACCGGGGCGGCCGTATCCGCCCAACTGGCCGACCCTCGAACCGTATGGGCTCGCGGACACCCGCAAGGACCTCTGGCCGCGCGAGGACAACTCCTTCGTTCTGCCGCTCGAACTTCGGCCGCGCGACCGGGAGTTGGGCCGTGTGTGGATGCGCGACACCTACGTCAACTGCTTCGTCGTGGACGGCCGTCCGCTGTACGTGGCCACCGGCACCACCCGCGTGCCCGGCCTCTCGGCGGCAGGTCCCTGGAACGACGGCATCTTCGTGTGGACCGCCCCGTCGCTGCACGGCCCGTGGCGCCTCGCCGACACCACCGGCATCCGGCCCGGCGCCGAGCGCGGCAAGGTCTGGTCGCCGGAGTTCGTGGACGAGAACCGGCCGGGACGCACGGTGGTCGCGCCGTGGCAGGAGTACTGGCACGACGAGCAGTTCGGCAAGCGGGCCAACGCCTGGGCGCCCGAGCTGCACCGCTTCCGCGGCAAGTGGTACATCGTCGCGTGCATGGGCGACCACTCCCAACTGGTCGGCTCCTTCATGCTGGTGAGCGACGGCGGAGTCGAGGGTCCCTACCGGCTCGTCGAGGGCAATCTCGACAAGCCGTTCGGCGACTCGTTCATCGGCGGCCCCTCGTTCATCGAGCCGGGCGCGTACCACCACATCGACGGCGGCCTCTACACGGAGGGCGACGACGCGTGGCTGGTCCTGCACAACAACCTGTACGCCAAGTTCCGTCCCGACATGGAGGACATCGTCCCGACGACGAACCTTCCGGCGTTCCAGCAGACGCCGTACTCGCCCGAGCCGTACCTGGAGGGCGCGTACGTCTTCAAGTACGGCGGCAAGTACTTCCTGGTGCACGCGGCGTGGGACCGCACCTCGACGGGGACCGACGGCAGCGCGCGGCACGCCTACGATCCGCCGGGCACCGGCCGCACGCAGTACCAGTACGACGCGGTCGTCGCCGTGGCCGACCACCTCGAGGGCCCGTACTCCAAGCGCTGGACCGCGGGTGTCGGCGCCGGGCACAACAACTTCTTCGAGGACCACCGCGGCGGACTGTGGGCGACGTTCTTCCGCAATCCCGCCTTCGGCTACTGGGCGGATCCGTCGCGTTCCGACGACGCCGCGGTGGCCGGTGTCGCACGCCTGGAGTGGACCGGGCCGCAGGGCAACCGCCTGTACGTAAAGCGGACCTAGATTGGACTCGATCCAGACTGGGATCTACTATCAAAGAGACCGAGGTACATATCAGCGCAGCCAGTGACGCCTGCCACCTCCGGTAACAAATCACCACGGAGGCCGCACATGGCTTGTTACGACTGCATCCAGGAAAACCGCTCCGACTCGACCGGCATCGGCATCTGCACCCGCTGCGGCCTGGCCACCTGCCACGACCACGCGCGCGTGCTCGCCACGCACGTACAGCGGGCCAACGGCATGAGCCGCTCGACCAGCCGTCTCGCCGGGCGGCGCGTCGTCTGCCGCACCTGCCTGGCCGCCGAGGCCGCGTAATGACAGGCCAGGACGCGGGCGATCTCCTCAAGCGCAAGGGCCTGCGCAGCACGGCGCAGCGGCGCGCGGTGCTGGCCGCGCTCCAGAGCCGGTCGCACGCGTCCGCGGCCGATCTGGAGGAGTGGATCGGTCGGTCCAGGCCCGAGGGTTCCTCCGCGGGTCTCTCGCGCCAGGGTCTCTACAACGTCCTGGAGGACCTCACCCGTGTCCACCTCGTGCGCTGCATCGAGCCGGCGGGCTCCCCCGCCCGGTTCGAACTGCGCGTGGGGGACAACCACCATCATCTGGTCTGCCGCTCCTGCGGCCGGATCGAGGACGTGGACTGCGCCGTCGGCGCGGCGCCCTGCCTCGACCCGGTCCAGGACAGCGGCTTCACCGTGGACGAGGCCGAGGTCACCTGGTGGGGCCGGTGCGCGGACTGCAGCCGGGCGCCGGAGCGGCCTGTCTGACACCCGGGCCCCGGCCGCGCGGGCCCGGCATCCCTGAGCACGGGGAGTCACCCGTCGGGGGCCTCGGGAGTGCGCCTGCCGGAGGACTCCGTCGGGTCCTCGCCCGCGGCGAGGTGTTCGAGCAGTTCGGCGAGTTCGTTGCAGGCGTGCTGTACGGAGTGACGCATGGCGCGCTGTTCCGTGACGAGCGCGGACAGCAGGAGAGCCGTCAGCGCGACGGCTCCATTGAAGGCCTGGAGCTTGGTCATGACCTCGATGTCGGACAGGTCGAGGAAGGAGCCCCGCAGCTCGTTCGCCGCGTAGGTGCTGAGCACGGACGCGAACAGCGCGCAGAGCATGCTTCCGGCGAGCTCGAAGCGGAGCGCCGCCCAGATCAGCAGCGGGAAGACGAGGAAGAGCATGCCGGGCGAGCTCAGTACGGCGAACGGCACGAGCAGCAGGGTCGCGATCCCCAGGCACCCGGCCTCCACCCAACGCCGAACGGGTATCCGCTGCGTCTCACGCCGGCGGGGCAGGAACGTGCCCCGGAACAGCACGAGCAGCAGCGGAGTCACGAGCAGGACGCCCATGGCGTCGCCCACCCACCAGGCCAGCCACACGGACAGGAAGTCCCCGACGTCCAGGGACCCCGTCCACACCTGGGGCGCGACGCCGGCCGTCGCGCTGATCAGCATGGCGCCGAGCCCGCCGAGGAAGACGAGGCTGGTTCCGTCGCGCAGCCGTGACACGTCGAGCCGGAATCCGACCGCTCGAAGCAGCAGGCAGGCGCAGAGCGGTCCCGCGGTGTTGCCCGCGACGGTGACGATCGTCGTGAGGTCGGGGGTGGTGAGAGAGGTGATCACGAGGAAGGAACCGAAGGCGATACCGGGCCAGACGGCCAGGCCGAACACCAGCAGGCAGGCCACGGCCACGCCGGTCGGCGGCCAGATCGGGGTGACCACCACGCCCTCGACACCTACCTGGCCGAGCAGGCCGAGTCGCCCTGCCACGTAATAGCAGACGGCCACGGCGAGTGCCTTGAGGGCCATCTCCATGACCGGCCTTAACCGCCGAGAAACCACCACTCAGCCATCAGACACCGGGCGGGGCTCCTCGGCCAGGCGAGGCGCTCCGCGCGTGTTCCGCGTGTGTACGGACTCCTCAGCCGGCCGGCGGGCGGCGCCCCGCGGCGTTGACGTCGTGGCCGACGACGAGGACGGCGGCGTCGTCCTCGTGACCCACCGAATCCGCCAGCTTCATCACACCCCCGACGAGTGTGTCGACCCCGAGACCGGCCGCGGCGGTCACCTCGGCGAGCCTTTGCACCTTGCGGAGACCGTCGTCGAGGTCGAGGTCCGGCCCCTCGACGACGCCGTCGGTGGGCAGGACGACCACGCCACCGGTGGTGAGCCGGTGGCAGGCGACGGGGAAGGTGGCGCCCGCCAGGACGCCGAGCGGCGGCCCGCCCTCCTCCTCGTCGATGCCGGACCGGCCGTCGGCGGTGGCCCAGATGTGCGGGATGTGACCGGCACGCGCGCTCTCCAGGGTGCCGGTGGCAGGGTCGAGCCGCAGGAAGGTGCACGTGACGAACAGGTCCCGGTCCAGAGACACCAGGAGGTCGTTGGTGCGGGCCAGCAGTTCCCCCGGATCTCCGGTGACGGAGGCCAGCGCGCGCAGCACGACGCGGACCTGTCCCATGTACGCGGCCGCCTGGATGTTGTGCCCCTGGACGTCGCCGATGGACAGGCCGATGCTCCCGTCGGCCATGGTGAAGGCGTCGTACCAGTCGCCGCCGACGTTGAGTCCGCGGTTGGCGGGCATGTAGCCCACGGCGAGGCGGACGCCCTCGGGGTGGGGCAGATCCAGAGGCAGCATGCCCCGTTGCAGCGCCACCGCCAGTTCGACCCGGGAGCGCTGCAGCTGCGCGAGCTCTTGCGCCCGAGCGGTGAGCGCGCCGAGCTTGGTCAGCAGCTGCTGACCGTCCTCGAGGGACTCGCTGCGGAACATCGTTCCCCCCGTTCCAGGAGATCCTTCCCCACTTTGCCCGCGGACCGCCCCGGTCGCACGTCCGCGTCCGCATCAGAATCACGTGACCCTAGATGATGTGACCCAGAACACACATTGGGCACGCATGATCACGGGTATGCGCACGCACGCTGCCTGGACAGATCCAGGGAGAACGACAGGAAACACCACACCCTGGGAGGTATCGATGTCCTCGAAGCGACGCCGTAAGAAGAAGGCCCGCCGCAAGAACGGCGCCAACCACGGCAGCCGTCCCCAGTCCTGACGACTGACGGCAGCAAGAGAGCGGGGTGGCAGAGCGATCTGCCGCCCCGCTCTCGCGTGTGCCGGTCCGCGTGATCGGCCACGCGCCCGGTCGGATACTGAACGCGCCCGCAGGGGCGTGCGTATCTCTGTGTGACGCACTGCTCGCTACGCGCTGTGAGGCGTGGAGGAGGACCGTAGAGATGTCGGAATCCGGCCAACCACCGCTGCACGCCCTGCCGGACGGTGAGGCGGAACTCGCCGTGGTGTTGCGGTTGACGTGGGAGGACGTCGCCGCGATCGGGCAGGAGGCGAGCAGGCTCGCCGAACGGGCGCAGCGGGCCGTGACGCTGGACGAGGCGGTGAGCCACCGGCTGCGTTCCCGTCCACCCGCCTCCCACGCGAAGCCGCCCCAGCCCAGTGCCGCGGCGCTGACGGTGTCCGTTCCGAACGGCCGCGCCCCGGGCGAGCAGGCCCGGCAGGCCATCGACAAGATCAATGGACGGGCGGGTCCCGAGACGGTGTGAGGTCGTCAGTGCGGGGCCGGTGCGAACTCGGTTCCGCACGGGCCGCCGCCGGTACTCTCCTCCGCGTCCACCGCCTGCCCGTCCATCGTGCGCAGGCCGTAGTAGCCGGCGATGCGCTCGGTGGACCGGCCGACGTAGTGGCAGATGAACGAGCGGCGGAAGCGGTCCGGGGTTCGGTTGGGTCCGGAGCCGTGGACCAGTGTGCCGTTGAAGAAGAGGACGTCGCCGGGCTCCATGTCGACGGGCTCGGGTACGAGGCCGGGGGGCGGCGGCACGTATTCGCGCGCGAAGGACACGCTCGCGTCCGCCTCCTCGGGGCAGAACAGGTCCATGAGGTGGGTGCCGGGGACCACTTCGAGCCCGCCGTTGTCCCGGTCGATGTGGTCGAGGGCGACCCAGGCGGCGATGCAGGTTCCGGGTTCGACCCGGAGATAGAAGTTGTCCTGGTGCAGGGCCTGACCGCGGGCGCCGGGCGGCTTGAAGTAGAACATGCTCTGCGCGGCCAACGGTTCCTCGCCGAAGAGGCCCGCGAGGATCCCCGCGAGGCGCGGGTCGAGCAGTCGGCGCCGCGCCAGGTCGTTGAAGCGGTGCGGCTGCATCACGCGAGGGTGGGAGAGGAGGGGATCGAGAACGGCGCCGGCCGGCTGCGGCTCGGGTTCGAAGTGGCCGGGCACGGGGCCTGCGGCCTGGACGCGCATGAACTCGTCGGTGAGTTCGCGTGTTTCGGCGGCGTCGAAGAGGGCGGGGGCGATCGCGTAGCCACGGGTGCGGAACTCTTCCTGGAAGGCCACTGAGTCGGGGGCGGTGAACTCGCGTCTCTGCACTGGGTGTTCCTCTCGGACGTCGGCTCTCTTGAGATCTCTTGAGCACGCGCGGACCGTGTGCTGGACTGCTGCGCACTCGTGGTCCGCGCGCCAAGCGGTCTGATCCGAAACTACGGCCGGGGGCGGTGGACACCGAATGACGGGCACCAGCGCGCACATGCCTGAAACTGCTGCGGACACACCTTCCCCGCCGGCGCAGTTGCTCGTCGCCTCGCGGTTCTCGCAGCCTGCCGACTACCGGGTGGCGCGCGCCGCGGGCGCCGCCAACTGGCTACTCATGTGGACCGCCGAGGGTCGCGGCCAGGTGCGGGGCAGCGGTCCCTGGATCGCGCAGCGGCCCGGGGACCTCGCCGTGCTCCCCGCCCGCCGCCGGCATGCCTACCGCACCGATCCCTCCGTACGTTCCTGGGGCGGCTGGTGGGTGCACTTCCAGCCGCGCGCGGCCTGGCCGGCCTGGCTGCGCGGGCACGGCCGGGACGGTGGGGTGTACTGCGTCGCGGGCGTGCCCGCAGCGGCGCGTGGCCGGGTCGACGCGGCCTTCCGGCGGCTGCACGCCGACGCCCGCTGGGCGGACGGGGAGGCGCCGCCGGGCCAGGATCCGGCGGGCATCGCGATCGCCTCCGCCGGGCCCGGCAGGGAACTGGCGCTCGGCGCGATCGAGGAGGTGCTGCTCCTGGCCACCGGATCCACCGCCGCCGCGGGCCGGGCGGCCGCGGCTCCGCACGATCCGCGCATGGGGCAGGCCGACGCGATCATCGCCGCGGACCCGGGCGGCGCGCACACGGTCCGCTCCCTCGCCCGCCAAGTCGGCCTGTCCCCCTCACGGTTCGCGCACCTGTACGCCGAGCAGAGCGGCCGTACGCCGATGCAGTCGGTGCGCGCCGCGCGCCTCGGCCACGCCCAGCAACTCCTGGACGCCACCGACCTGGACATCGGGCAGGTCGCACGGGCCTCGGGGTTCGCCAGCCCGTTCCACTTCAGCCGCGCCTTCCGGGAACACTTCGGGGTGCCGCCGAGTGTGTACCGGTCGGGCGTTTCGGAGGCACTGTCCGAGTGACAGCCTCTCCGTTCCGGCGCGCCACGGCGCCGGGCAACTTCCTTACGGTTCCGGCCTGTTCGCGTCTCACTGTGCGCGCACGCCGAACATCGCGCGTGCGGTGCCGAGCAGCACATCCGCGTGTCGCGCAGCGGCGCTCCAACTCCGGGTCCTGGGTGAGGGCTTGGACGAGCAGCTCGAAGCGGTGCCACGGGTCCGGTTCGTCGGCCGCCGAGGCCCGCCAGCGGGCGATCAACTTCTCGATGGACCACTCGAAGGCCGCACGAAAGAGGTCGTCGCGTGTGTCGAAGTGGTGCTGCAACGCACCGATGGACACCCCGGCGGCGCGGGCGACTGCAACCTCAACGTCACGTTTCGGCTGGGGCGAGTTGTGCCCGGTGGGCACCGGGCGGACACAGGTCGGGCACAGCGCCTACGATGTGCCGCCGTGCCCCGCACCCGATCGTGAAGGACCCGCATGGCGCCCCCGCCCCGAGGCTCCGCCGGCAAACGGCGCAAGCCGCGCACCTCGCCCGCCGCATGGCTGTCAGCGCGTGCGTCCGCCGGCTCGGAACGCACACGGGTCGCCCTGGCCGGCCGCCGCACCGGCGTGCTCGTCGCCGGTGGCGCGCTACTGGTGGCGGGCACGGTCGGCGGCGCCCTGCTGGCCACGGGCGGCGCCGAACCGGCCGCTCTGACCGCGCGCTATCAGGGCACGGCGACTACGCACGGCGCCTTCTCCGGCCGGTACGTGATCCACAACGCCGGCGGCTCCGCGACCTCCGACTGGAAGCTGTCCTTCAGACTGCCGAAGGGCTCGACCCTGTCGTCCCTGTCGGGCGCGCGCTACGTCGCGAAGGGCCGGCACGTGACCGCCGAGGCCCGCCTGGGTGCCGCCCCGCTCGCCGCCGGGAAGTCGCTCACCCTCGCCCTCAGGGTCCGCTCGACAGCCGGCGCGCGGCCCACGGACTGTTCCGTCGACGGCACCCCGTGCACCATCGGCGCGATACCCGCCCCGAACCCCGGCGACAGCACCTCGCCGTCACCGAAGCCCTCCCGCTCCGCGCCGAAGAAGCACACACCAAAGCCGAAGCCCACCGCCCCATCCGGGCCGGTCTCGTTCGCCCCGTACGTCGACACCTCCCTCTCCCCCGCCTTCGATCTACCCCGGGCCGCCCGCCGCACGGGCGTGAAGACCTACACCCTCGCCTTCGTGAAGCCCAAGGGTGACTGCACCCCGCAGTGGGGCAGGTCGACGCTCGACGGTGACCCGGTCGCCGCGAAGATCGGGGCACTGCGCTCGGCAGGCGGCGACGTACGTGTCTCCTTCGGCGGGCAGAGCGGCAACGAACTCGCCCGCGGCTGTACGTCGATGTCACGGCTCACCTCCGCGTACGAGCAGGTCATCGACCACTACAAGCTCACCAAGGTCGACTTCGACATCGAGGGCGACGCGCTGACCGACCGCACGAGCGTGGACCGGCGGAGCCGGGTCGTCGCGGCGCTGCAGCGCCAACACCCGGGCCTGGACGTGTCGTTCACACTCCCGGCGCTTCCCCGTGGCATCACCGCGGACGGCCTCTCCCTGCTGCGCAACGCCAAGAAGCACGGCGTCGACATCGGTTCCGTCAACGCCATGGCCATGAACTTCGGCTCCTCCCCCGCGCCGCACCCGCGCGGCCGGATGGGCCGGTACGCCATCGACACCGCCCGGTCCACGCACTCCCAGCTCAAGGGCATCATCGGCGGCTCGGACAGCTCGGTGTGGAAGCACGTCGCCGTCACCCCGATGATCGGTGTCAACGACATCGACGAAGAGGTCTTCACGCTCTCCGACGCCGCCGAGCTCGGTGCGTTCGCCCAGTCCAAGGGCATGGCCTGGGTCTCCCTGTGGTCGGCAGCCCGCGACCGCGCGTGCCCCGATGGGCCGGGCGGCCCCGCGGCGGCGACGTGCAGCGGTGTGCGCCAGTCGACCGACGCGTTCACGAAGGCCTTCTTGTCACACATGCGTTGACGTGGGACGACGCGCCAACCAACCCCGCACATTTGGTCGTTGCCGACCTCTTGACTCATCTCCGGGATTGGTCTTCATAATTGGCGTCACGAAATACGGGATGGTGTCCTACATTTTATGACGACCAATGAAGCGAACAACACGACAAAGCCCATGAGTTCCGCCCTCAAGCTGTTGCGTCTGCTCGACGTGGTGGGCGAGACCACCGACCCCGTGCGAGTGGCGGAGCTGGCCCGAGCCGTCGGTGCCACACGCTCCGAGGTGCACCGCCAGCTGGTCACGCTCGTGGCCGCGGGCTGGATGGAGCAGCTCCCCGACGGCGGCTACCAACTCACCGTGAAGGCCGCCCACTTGGGGAACGCGGCGTTGCAGCACGCCGGGTTCGGGGAGCGCGTCTCCCGGGTCCTCTCCGACCTCGCCGAGCGCCTCGGCCAGTCGGTGTGTCTCGCGGTCCTCGACGACGACGCGACCCGCGTGGTCAAGCGCGCGGAACCCGGCACCGCCGCCCATGTGACCCTCGCGCTGGGCCGCCGGATGTCGCTGCGGGGCGGCGCGACGGGGCGGGTGCTGATCGCGCACGCCGACGACGCGACACTGGCGGCGCTGCGCGAACGCGGAGTCCCGCTCCCGGACGACGAGGAACTCGTCGAGATCCGGGAGTCGGGCTACGCGCTCATCCCCGAGTACGCCGACGAGGGCCTCGCCGCCATCGCCTTCCCGCTCCTCGGCCGCACCGGCCGCCCGACCGTGACGCTCTGTGCGGTCGGCCCCGCGACCAGCTTCGACCCGCTGTCCGCCAAGGACGTGCTCGCGAACGGCGCCGCCGACCTGGCCCGGCTCACCGCGGGCCTCGGCGACGACCACACGTCCTGGTCCGCCTGACCCGCCCACCGCGCAGCCCCTTGCGTACCTCACAGGCAGGGCATCTCCTGCGTACCTCGCAGCCCCCCTCTGAAGGGAGTCACATGACCACCCGGAGCGAACTCCGGCCCCCCGAGGACCACCCCGAACCCGCCACGGCGTTCATGCGCCCCGAACGGCTCGCCACCCTCGCGCCGAGCAGGCTCAGCGCAAGCCGCTCGCTCATGCACCTGATGACACGGGAGCGGTGGACGGTCGACCTCGTCCGCTTCGACATCGACGAGCGCGCACGGGGCGAGGCGGTGTACCGCGTGCGCACGCCCACGGCCGTCTTCGACTTCATGGTGTTCTCCTTCGAGCCGAAGCTCGAGGGGCGCACCGGGCGCATCATCGGCACCGACTGGGACATGATGGGCGCGCTCGTCGAGGGCGAGACCGACGACGAGGACCTGCGGGCGACCCGCGAGGAGATGCCGAAGCTGTACGCGGGCCGTGCCACGCCCGGCAGTCTCGTGTGGTGCCGCTCGAATCGCAGCCTGCGCCTGTTCGACCACGTCATCGAGCACCTCGCGGCCGGCCGGCAGCCGCGCGTCGCGGAGCTGTGGCCCGTCGGCTATCTGATGCGCAACACGGGCCTGGACGGCAACGGAACCTTCGGCACCCGCTCCTACGGGGCCCTGGAGGACGACCATCCGCTGCGCCTGCCGTACCACGCGCAGATGCTCGCCGCGTATCTGATGCGGGAGTTCTCCGTGGACCTGGTCGAGCACCTCGCCCGCTGCCGCGACCCGCACGCCGCGCGACTCGACCCGGAGCTGCGGCGCTTCCTGGGGCTCGGCAACGGCTCCGCGCTGGGCCTCGTGTTCTTCGCGAACAACCATCCGGTGCTGCTCGACCGCTGGCTCACCCTGCGCCGCACGGCGGTGGCCGAGGCCCGCCGCATCCCGGTGGTGCCGGGGTCGGCGGAGGCGGACCGGGCCGCCGAACTCCTGGCGCGGGCGGTCGACTTCCACGACCAGGACCCGCTCACGTACCACGACTTCACGGCCTCTTCCGTGGTTGCGGACGGGCTGCGCGTCCTCGTCGAGCGCCTCGCGGGCGCCGGGCCCGACGCCGTCTTCGGTGATGTACTCGCCGGGCTTCCGGACGACCGGGTGTGCCAGGAGGCCGTCGAGGTGTTCGACGCCGTCCTGCTGGAACTGCGCCCGGAGCACACCGACGCGCTGCTGAGCCACCAGCCCGCGGACGAGACACTGCGCAGGCGTCCGCAGGAAACCGTCACGGAACTGCGGGACCTGCTCACCCGCGAGTACGCCTGGGCCCTCGCCCACGACCTCGACGACCCGGACCAACGGCACTTCCGCTGGTACAAGTCACGGGACGCCGAGGAGCCGCGCCGCGGCCCCGTCGAGGAGGTGCCCGGGGGCTTCGAGTGGGCCCTGGACCTGCCCGGTGACATTCAGCGGCTCGCCGCCGCCCTCGACGAGGTGCCCGGTGACACCCTCGTCGGCGAATTCCTCGCCGACCGTCCCGAGGAGCGCTGGACGGTGACCCGTGCGCAGGGCCTGGCGGGGCGCCACCACCACTCGCCGCACATGAACATGCTGGCGAAGAACTTCGTCCCGGTGCACATCGTGCGGCTGATGAACGCCGCGTTCCACGGCCTGGACAAGACCGTGGACGCGTTCGGCCGCAGCGTGCTCGGCCTCCTCTTCCACGGCGCGCCAACCCGCACGGACCTGGCCGAGGGGCGCGCCTTCGACTGGATCTACCCCCGCCGCCCCGAGGAGCGTGACTGATCGTGACCTCAACTCCCCCCTCCAGTAAGGGCACTTGTCAGGGCTCTTCAGCCGTCAATGTCTCGCTGCGCGAGTGCCTGCTGGTGACCGGTCGCGTGCTGCGCGCACTCGGTGTGCCGCGCGGCGCGGCCCCCGCGGCCCGCGACACGGCCGTCGTCGCGCAGGCCCTCGGCCTCGACGCGCTGCGCCGACTCCACGCGGACGCGGACACCGTCCGTGCGACGGCGGCACTGCGGAGCCACCGCCGCACGGACGGCCCCGACACCGTTGTCGACGCCCGCGGCCGCCACGCGCTGGCCGCCGCGCCCGACCTCCTCGACCTGGCGGTGGCACTGACCCACCGTCACGTGAAGGCCCGCATTACCGTGACCGACGCCGTACGCCCCGAACTGCTCGACGTACTGCCCGTGCAGGCGGCCGAGTTCGGCGTAGCGCTCACCGTCGGCGACGGCGCGGCGCCCGGCGAGCGGATCCTGGACTGCGCTCCGCTTCAACAAGCAACCCTGGCGCCCCCGTTGGACGGCGTACTGCGGCACGGTCTGGATGTACCTGCCGACTTGTGGTGGAGCCTTTTCCACCTCGGCAACGAGGCCCTGACCCCGGACTCGGACGTGTCACGGCAGCACACCGGACGCTCGGTGTTCGACGAGAGCGGCCGGATCGTCGGCGAGGTCGGCGAGGACTGGGCCGCCAAGCCGGCGGGCAGCGCCCCGGCCCCCATACTCAGCGACGGAAGGTGACGGCGTGCTCTACATCGACGGCCTCGAATGCAGCCTCTACGACCGCGAGGTCTTCCAGGAACTCCGCGCGGGCCAACTGGCCTGCGTTACACCGACGTTGGCGTTCTGGGAGAACGCCACGGAGACGATGGACGAGATCGGCCGCTGGCGCGACCTGGAGCGCGAGAACGCCGACCTGATCCGCATCGCGCGCACCGCCGACGACATCGAGCAGGCCCACCGCGACGGCCGCACCGCCATCCTCCTCGGCACCCAGAACTCCTCGCCGATCGAGGACCGCATCCGCTACCTCGAGCTGTTCCACGACATGGGCCTGCGGGTCATACAGCTCACGTACAACAACCAGAACGCCATCGGTGGTTCCTGCTACGAGCCCGAGGACAGCGGCCTGTCCCGGTTCGGCCGCGAGGTCGTCCAGGAGATGAACCGGCTGGGCATGGTCGTGGACCTGTCCCACGTCGGCGAGCGCACCGGCCTCGACGCCATCCGTGTCTCCGAGCGGCCCGTCGCCGTGACCCACGCCAACCCTCGCTCCCTGTACGACCATCCGCGCAACAAGGGAGACGAACTGCTCAAGGCGCTCGCGGCGGGCGGCGGCATGCTCGGCCTCGCCACGTACCGCAACATCAGCGGGCCGTGGGCAGGCAGCCGCGAGGAGTGGTGCGACATGGTCCGCCGCACCGTCGACCTGATCGGCATCGACCACGTCGGCATCGGCACCGACCTGAGCCGCAAGAGCGGCGAGCCGGAACTCCAGTGGATGCGCAAGGGCCGCTGGACGCGCACCGAGCAGCGCGGCGCCTCCCTCTCCGGCACCCAGACCAAGGCCCCGCCGATCACCTGGATGGAATCCACCGCCGACTTCCCGGCCCTGGCCCAGTGCCTGTCCGAGCACGCCGGGTTCGACGAGGACGAGGTCGCCAAGATCATGGGCGGGAACTGGCTGCGCTTCTACCGCCAGGTCCTCAAGCCGGCCTGACCCCCACCGTGCGATCCCCCGCGCCGGGGCGTGGCCCCGCCCTGCCCCGGCGCCCGCACCACCCATGCCAACGCACCAACGCACCACATGCACCACCCGCACCACCGCAAGGAGACAGCCCCCACTCCTCCCGGTCCCGAAGGGCGGTCACCGTGACCCCACAGACCTCCACCCCATCCCTCCAACTCACCGGCGCCACACGCGAAGTGGCGGCCCGGCTCGACCGGCTACCGGTCACCCGCGTCCAACGCGGCATCCTCCTCAAGGGCGGACTGAGCACCACCTTCGACGGCATGGACAACGGGATCGTCTCGTTCCTGCTGCCCATCGTGGGCGGAGTGTTCGCGCTCTCCGGCCTGGAACAGGGCCTGCTCGGCAGCTCGTCCCTCATCGGCGCCGTGATCGGCGCGCTGCTCGTCGGCGTCATCGGCGACCGCACCGGCCGGCGCAATCTCCTCGTCTGGTCGATGACCTGCTACAGCGCGGCGATGATCCTCGGCGCGTTCTCCCCCGACGCCTTCGTGCTCGTCGCCACCCGCATCGTCGGCGGCATCGCCATCGGCATCAACGCCAATATCGTGATGCCGTACCTCGCGGAGTTCTCGCCGCCGTCCCGGCGCGGTCACTTCGTCGGCTCGCTCGCCGGGTTCTTCGCGTTCGGCTATGTGCTGGCCGCGCTGATCGGCTTCTTCATCATCCAGGCCTTCGACGGCGGCTGGCGCGTCGCGCAGATCGTCGTCGGCCTTCCGATCATCCTCGCCGTGTTCTGGCGGCGCAGTCTGCCCGAGTCACCGCGCTATCTCGTCTCGCGCGGGCGGGTCGACGAGGCGATGGCCGAGGTGGAGCGCCTGGAGGACAAGGTCCGCAAGGCCACCGGCGCGCCGTTGCCCGAGCCCGCGCCCGTGCCCACAGGCCCGGCCGCCACGGCTCCGGCCGTGGACCAACCGCGCGGACTGCGAAGGTTCCTGGCGCTGTGGCGTCCGCCGCTGCTGCGACAGACCGGACTCCTCTGGGTGCTCTGGTTCTGCTTCAGCTTCGTCTACTACGGCTTCCTCGTCTTTCTGCCGACGCTCCTCGTCGACCGGGGCTTCTCCATCAGCGAGAGCTTCGGCTACTCCATCCTCATCGAGGTCGCCCAGGTCGTCGGCTATTACCCGGCAGCCGTGCTGTCCGAGCGCCTCGACCGCAAGTGGAGCATCGTCATCTTCCTGCTGGCGGGCGCGCTGGCCGCGCTCGGTGCCGCGACGACCCACAGCGACGCGGTGGTGATCGTCTGCAGCGTGGCGCTCGCGTTCTTCCTCAACGGCGCGTACGCGCCCCTGTACACGTACACGCCCGAGGTCTACCCCACGTGGATCCGCGGCACGGGCGTCGGCGCGTCCGCCGTCTTCAGCCGGGTGGGCGCGGCCCTGGCCCCGATCATCCTCGGCGCCGCCTACGCCTCGCTCACATTCGTCGGCGTGTTCCTGCTGCTGTGCGCCGTGATCGTGGTCGCGGTGGTGGCGGTCGCCGTGTTCGGTACGTCGACGCGGGACCGGAGCCTGGAAGACATCACCGCCTGACGGGGCGTTCAGGCCCGGTGCGCCGCGATCAGCTTTCGGTACCAGTGGTAGCTGTCCTTGGGCGTGCGCTCCTGGGTGTCGTAGTCGACGCGGACGACACCGAACCGCTTCGCGTACCCGAGGGCCCACTCGAAGTTGTCGAGCAGCGACCATACGTAGTAGCCGCGTACGTCGACGCCCGCGTCCATCGCCGCGCGCAGCGCCGTGAGGTGGCTGTGCAGGTAGGCGACGCGGTCGGTGTCGTGCACGGCGCCGTCGGCGGCCGGTTCGTCGTGTTCGGCGGTGCCGTTCTCGGTGATGTGGATCGGCGGGAGGGCGTCGCCGTACCGGTCCTTGAGTGTGGTGAGCAGGTCGGTGAAGGTCTCGGGGACGACGGGCCAGCCCATCGCCGTGCGCCGTACGTCGGGGTAGGGGCGCTCCTCGTACCGGTTGTCGGTGGCGACACGGTGCGCCGGGTCCGGCTCGCGGTGTGCGGCGTCGGCGACCACGATCGGCCGGTAGTAGTTGACACCGAGGAAGTCGATTGGCTGGCCGATGAGTTGGAGGTCGCCTTCGCGGCGGAAGTCCTGCGCCGCGATCAGTTCGCCCCAGGTGTCGGCCTCGGTCGTCGGGTAGCGGCCGGCGAGGATCGGTTCCGTCCAGACGAGGTTGTGCTGGGTGTCGGCGCGGACGACGGCCGCGCGGTCCGCGGGGGTGTCCATGGCCGGGACGTTTCGGTCGAGGTTGAGGGTGATGCCCGCCTCGCGTACGCCTGCTGCCCGTAGCGCCTTCATCGCCAGGCCGTGGCCGACGAGCAGGTGGTGTGCTGCCGCAAGCGCGCCGGTTCCCTCCTGCGCTCCGGGCGCGTGGCGGCCCACCGAGTAGCCGAGGAAGGCGCTGCACCAGGGCTCGTTGAGGGTGATCCAGCGCGGGACACGGTCGGCGAGGTGCTCGGCGACGATCGCCGCGTACTCGCCGAACCGTTCGGCGGTTTCGCGCACCCGCCAGCCACCGCGCTCCTCCAGGGCCTGCGGGAGGTCCCAGTGGTAGAGCGTGGCGGCCGGCTCGATGCCCGCCTCCAGCAGCTCGTCGACGAGCCGCGAGTAGAAGTCGAGGCCCTTCTGGTTCACCGGGCCCTCCCCCGTCGGCTGGATGCGCGGCCAGGCGAGGGAGAAGCGGTACGAGTCGACTCCGAGGTCGCGTAGCAGTGCCACGTCCTCGGGGTAGCGGTGGTAGTGGTCGCAGGCCACGTCTCCGGTGTCGCCCTCGTGGGTGCGGCCGGGAGTGTGGCTGTAGGTGTCCCAGATGGAGGGGCCGCGGCCGTCCTCCTTGGCGGCGCCCTCGATCTGGTACGAGGCGGTGGCCGCGCCGAAGACGAAGCCGTCGGGGAATACGGGCAAGTGGTTCATGTGCAGCCTTACTTGATGGATCCGCCGGTGATTCCGGCCGCGATGTACTTCTGGGCGAGGACGAGCAGGACGGCGGCCGGGATCGCCGACAGGACGGACGCGGCCATGACCGAGCCCCAGTCGCCGACGTGTGCGCCGATGTACTGGTAGATGCCCAGGGTCACCGGCTTGACGTCGTCCGTCGTGTTCAGGGTGAGCGCGAACATGAAGTCGCTCCACGCGTACAGGAAGGAGAAGAGGCCCGCCGTGATCAGGGAGTTGCGGCTCATCGGCAGGACGACCTGGAGGAAGGTGCGCAACTTGCCGGCACCGTCGGCCTCCGCCGCCTCGATGACCTCCTTCGGGATCGCCACCATGAAGGAGCGCATGAGGACGATGGCGAAGGGGATGCCGAGCGAGGCGTCGGCGAGCATCAGGCCGAAGTAGGAGTTGACCAGGCCCAGATCGACGTACGCGCTGTAGAGGGCGTTGGCGATGACGATGCCCGGCACCATCTGCGTGATGAGGGTGCCGAAGACGATGGTGCGGCTGCCGCGGAGGCGGAACTGGGCGAGCCCGTACGCGGCGGGCGCGGCGATCGCCAGGCAGATGACGACGGCGCCGAGCGCGACGGCGAGCGAGGTGAGCAGGTGGCCGCCCTGCTCGGTGATCGCGGAGGTGAAGCCGGAGAGGTCCAATTCGCCGGGGATGGGCGAGACTTCGAGGAGCCCCGACTCCGGCTGCAGCGCCGTGTTCATCATCCAGTACAGCGGGAACAGCATCACGCCGAGGATGACGATCCCTGCGACGGTGGCGCCCCAGCGGCGCCCGGTCGTGGTGGTGGCGTTCGCCATGCCGGTCACTTCCCCTCGGAGCGGTTGGCCCGCAGGTAGAACACCGCGAAGACGGCGGAGATCAGGATGAGGACGTTGCCGACCACGGCGCCCGCGCCGAAGTCGAGCTGGACGAAGGAGTTCTGGTACGTGAGGGTGCCGAGCGTCTGGGTGGCGTCGGCAGGGCCGCCGTCGGTGAGCGCGAGGATCAGGTCGAGGATCTTGACCGTCGACATGAAGCCCAGGACGAGCACGACCGTGATGACGGGCTTGAGCAGCGGCAGCGTGATCGAGCGGAAGGTGCGCCAGGCGGACGCGCCGTCCAGGGACGAGGCCTCGTACAACTCCTTCGGGATCTCCTGGAGTCCGCCGTAGAGGATCACCATGTTGAACGGGATGCCGATCCAGATGTTCACCATGATGACGGAGAACAGGGCCATGCCGGGGCTGGTCAGCCACGGGGTGTGCCCGCCCAACCCCAGTACGTCGGCGAAGGAGTTGAGGACACCCGTGTCCTGGTCGAGAATCCGGCGCCACACGATGCCCGAGACGACCATGGGGACGAGCCACGGCAGCAGGATCAGCGAGCGCAGGAACCCGTTCAGCGGGAACCGCTTGGTGAAGAAGACGGCGAGCGCGAGCCCGATGCCGAACTGGCCGATCAGCGAGCCGATCGTGAAGACGATGGTGTGCCACAACGCCTTGCCGAAGAGGTCGTCGTGGAAGACCTTGGTCCAGTTGTCGGCGCCGCTGAAGGGGGACTTGCCGTCGAAGAACGTGGACGGCGAGAAGTCCTGGAAGCTCATCACGACGTTGCGGACGAGCGGGTAGCCGAAGAACAGCAGCATGAAGACGACGGCGGGGGCGATGAACCCCCACTGGCTCAGCCTGCGACGGCGTCGCGCGCGCGCCGGGTCGGTCTTCTTCTGAACTGCCGTGCGCTGGACGGCAGGTGCGGTGGCCGTGGTGGTCGACATGGTGTGAGTACCCCCTCAGTTCCCGCTCGTGGCGCGGGACTGCGCCCGCTTCAGCGCGGCCTCGCTGGACTGCCCGGTGAGCGCCGACTGGAAGGCGCTCTGCAGGGCCAGCGACACGGACGACCAGCGCGCTCCGACCTTCGCGGTGCGGGAGCGGGCGGTGGCCACCTGGTCGGCGAGCGCGTCGAGTTCGGGCACTTCCTTGCGCCAGGTCGCGGCGGCCTTCTCGTTGGCGGGGACCATCCAGCTGTTGCGGGCGTAGGTGATCTGCTCGCGCTCGGACGACATACAGCGGATGATCTTCGCCGCGGTCTTCTGGCGCCCGGTGTCCTCGGTCTTCGGGACGGTGAGGACGGCGCCGCCGAGCGGGCCGACGGACTCGTCGCCGCTGCTTGGAACCGGGATCCGGGCGATGCCCCAATGCAGGTTCTTCTTGGTGTTCAGCGTCTCCACCTGCCACGGGCCGTTGATCATCATCGCGGCATTGCCGGCCATGAACTGGTCGTTGACGTCGGCCTGCGTCCAGTTGACGGTCGACCTCGACAGCGAGCCGTCCTTGATGAGGCCCTTCCAGTAGTCGAGGGCCTCCGCGACCTTCGGTGTGTCGAGGTCCGTCTCGTCGCCGCCGTTGGACCACATGAACGGCGCGAACTGGAAGACACCGTCCTCCGCTCCGCCCGCGCTCAGCGCGATGCCGTACTGGTTGCCCCCGGTGAGTCTCTTCGCGGTCGCCCGCATCTCGTCCCAGGTGGTGGGTACGTCGAGGCCGGCCTTCTTCAGGATGTCCTTGTTGTAGAAGAGGGCGAGGGTGTTCACCGTGCGTGCGGCCCCGTAGTACGTCCCCTCGTACGAGCCGAAGTCGACGATGCCCTTCGGGATGTCCTTCGTGGACAGGCCGAGCGAGCGCAGGTCGACGAGGCCGCCCGCGTCCGCGAACGTCGGCATCTCGGAGGCGTCGAACTGGATGACGTCCGGAAGGGACTTCGACGACGCCATGCGCAGCGACTTCTGCATGACCTGCGCGGCGGGCACGCTCTGCTGCTCGATGGTGAGACCCAGCTTTGTGCTGCAACGCTTCAGCGTGGCGGCGTCCCAGCCGTGGTACGAGGCGTCGGTCGAGGAGTTGAGGACGGTGAACACACCGGGGTCGCGCCCCGCGCCGCAGCCGGTGAGCGCCGCGCAGGCGACGAGTGCGGAACAGGCGGTGAGTGCCGCGGTGGTGCCTCGGCCGCGGCGGCCGCGCCGAGGGCGCGGCCCGTCCGGTGGAAGTGCTGCTGTCACGGTGGATACCCAAGCCTTGGAGGTATGGCCGGCCCCGACGGAACTCCCGTGTCCCGGCGAGGTGTTCACATCACGCGGTACGACTCCGGCCCGCGCCGCACACGCAGAGCGCGTTTTTGTTTTCCGCCATGACTAATACGTCATCAAGCGCTTCGACACCAGACCTTGGGGCCGACTTCATCACCCGTACACAGCCTGCTACGCCCCGTTGCAATCGAATCGAAGCGCTTCGACGAATACTCGTCTCGACCTCTTGATCTTTCGATGCGCGTGAGCTCAAATGCCGTGTAGAGGCGCCTTGCTCCCGCACATTGCCCACCCCGAGGAAGATGATGAAGTTCACCGACGGCTTCTGGCTGATGCGCGACGGGGTCGAGGCCTCGTACGCCACCGAGGTCCGTGACCTGCGCGTCGACGCCGACCGGTTCACCGCGTACGCGGCGACCCAGCGGATCGAGCGGCGCGGCGACACCCTCAACTCCCCCTTGCTGACCGTCGATTGCCTCACCCCCGCCGAGGGCGTCATCGGGGTCCGCGTCACCCACCACGCGGGAAAGCGGCGCACGGGGCCGGACTTCCGGCTGCCCGGCGAGGACGCCGGCACGGGTACGGTGCGCCGCGACGGCACACGGATCGAGCTGTCCAGCGGGCCGCTGGCCGTGTCCCTCGACGAGGCCGCGCCCTGGCAGTTGTCCTTCCGTGACGCCGACGGCCGCGAGGTCACCTCGTCCGACCGCAAGGGCACCGCCTTCTTCCGGACGGGCGAGGGCGCGCACCACATGTCCGCGCAGCTGTCGCTCGGCGTCGGTGAGCAGGTCTACGGCCTCGGCGAGCGCTTCACCCCGTTCGTCAGGAACGGCCAGGTCGTCGACATGTGGCAGGCCGACGGCGGCACCAGCAGTGAACAGGCGTACAAGAACGTCCCGTTCAGCCTGCACGTCTCCCCCGCGGGCGCCTACGGCGTGTTCGTCGCGCACCCCGGCCGGGTGAGTTACGAGATCGGCTCGGAGTCGGTCGGCGCGATGCAGTTCAGCGTCGAGGACCAGTCGCTGGAGTACTACGTCGTCGCGGGACCCACCCCGAAGGACGTGCTGCGCCGCTACACCGCGCTCACCGGCCGTCCGGCGCTGCCGCCCGCGTGGTCCTTCGGCCTGTGGCTGACGACGTCGTTCACCACGCAGTACGACGAGGAGACCGTCACGTCGTTCGTCGACGGGATGGCAGAGCGCGACATCCCGCTGAGCGTCTTCCACTTCGACTGCTTCTGGATGCGCGAGTACCAGTGGTCGGACTTCGAGTGGGACCCCGCGGTCTTCCCCGACCCTGAGGGCATGCTGGCCCGCCTCAAGGAGCGCGGTCTTCGCATCTCCGTGTGGATCAACCCGTACATCGCCCAGAAGTCCGCCCTGTTCGAGGAGGCCGCGACACACGGCTATTTGGTGAAGCGGGCCAACGGCGACATCTGGCAGTGGGACCTGTGGCAGGCGGGCATGGCACTCGTGGACTTCACGAACCCCGAGGCCTGCGCCTGGTTCCGTACGAAGCTCAAGGTGCTGCTCGACCAGGGTGTCGACTGCTTCAAGACGGACTTCGGCGAGCGCATCCCCACGGATGTCGTCTGGCACGACGGCTCCGACCCGGAGCGCATGCACAACTACTACACGCACCTGTACAACCAGGTCGTCTTCGACCTCCTGGAGAAGGAGCGCGGCCGCGGCGAGTCCGTCCTCTTCGCCCGCTCGGCGACCGCGGGCGGACAGCAGTTCCCGGTGCACTGGGGTGGCGACTGCTGGTCCTCGTTCGGGGCGATGGCGGAGTCGCTGCGCGGCGGCCTGTCCCTCTCCCTGTCCGGCTTCGGCTTCTGGTCCCACGACATCGGCGGCTTCGAGGGCACCCCCGACGCGGCGGTCTTCAAACGCTGGCTGGCCTTCGGTCTGCTGTCCTCCCACAGCCGCCTGCACGGCTCGTCCTCGTACCGGGTGCCGTGGGAGTTCGGCGACGAAGCGGTCGACGTGGCAGGGAAGTTCACCCGCCTCAAACACCGCCTGATGCCGTATCTGTACGGCGCCGCGGCCGAGGCGCACACGACGGGCGTACCGCTGATGCGCCCCATGCTGCTCGACTTCCCCGACGACCCCACCGCGCGCGCCCTCGACCGCCAGTACATGCTCGGCCCCGACCTCCTGGTGGCGCCGGTGTTCTCCGCGGACGGCGACGTCGAGTTCTACGTCCCCGAGGGCACGTGGACCCATCTCCTCACCGGCGAGCGGGTCGAGGGCCCGGCCTGGCGCCGCGAACGGCACGGCTTCGACAGCCTGCCGCTGTACGTACGCCCGGGTGCGGTCCTCCCGATGGGCGCGGACACTTCACGCCCGGACGGCGACTGGCTCACCGGCCTCACACTGCTCGTCACGCCCGACGCGGAGGATGTGACGGTGACGGTGCCCGATCTGCACGGCGGCGTGGCCGCGACGTATCGGGTGGTGCGGGACGGTGCGAACGGGGTGGCGGCCGTCGTGGAGGGTGACGGCGAAGTGACGCTTCAGGAACTCTGACCCCGCGCGGCCAGTCGGTCGAGGCGGGCGCGGTGGGTTACGAAACGTGCCCGATGTCATCCGCCGCCTCCGCCCCTTGGTCAACACGGCCACGTTAACAGTGCAGTTGGACGGCAAGGCCGTTCCCGAAGCACTGCCGTCAGTGCAGCGCCAGGAACGGTGCCGAGGCCAGCAGGAACGCGACCATCGCGTACTTCAGGCGGCGGGCCGGGAGGGCGTGTGCGATGCGCCAGCCGATGAGCACGCCGGCCAGCTCCGGGATGCCCACCAGGGCCGCGAGCCGCCAGTCGACGGATCTGTGTGCCACATACGCCACGGTGCCCACGCTCGCGATCACGATCGACTGGGCCTGGGCGGCGGCCAGCGACGACAGGACCGGCAGTCCGGCCACCACGAGCAGGGGCACGCTCAGCATGGGGCCGCCGAGCCCGAAGAGGCCCGCCACGACCGAGACGACGACACCGATCAGGACCGTGCGGCCCAGCGGGATGTGGGCGGCCTCGGCGCCGTCCGTGGCGCGCCGGTCGCGCACCCACACCAGGATGCCGGTGACGACGACCGCGCAGGCCAGGAGGATTCCGAAGCCGCGGCCCGCGACCAGGGTGTTGCACAGCACGCCCAGCGGCGCTCCCACCAGGGCGGCGCCGGCGAGCGCGGCGGCGCAACGCCGGGTTCCCGGGTCGCGGAGCTGTCCCGATCTGGCGTACGCCGCCGTGCCGAGCAGGCCCGTGGCGACGTGGGTGACGATCGCGGTGCCCGCCACGCCCGCGGGCGTGAGGCCCGAGAACAGGAACAGGCCGATGGTGGGCAGCACTCCGCCGGGTCCGATGGCGGTGATCCCGATGCCGCCGAGCAGCCCGGCCACCGCCAGGAGGACGAGGTGTGTCGTGTCCAGGGTCATGTGCGCTCCTGCCCGTACTGCCGGTCGCTTGGTCGTTCGCCTCGCACGTACAACTCCTTCAGTCCCTCGGCAGGACGGCCCGTAGGGCGAACCGGTCCGCGCGCACCCGCAGTGACTCGGCGTCGACAGGGCGGCCGTCCGCGAGCCGGGTCAGCCGGTCGATGGTGAAGAGCGCGGAGCCCTCCGCCACGTCCAGCAGCCGCGCGGTGTCCGGGTCCGCGGTGACGGCGTGCACGGTCACCTCGGCGCTGCCGAGCCGCGTGCCACTGGTCTCCTCGATGAGCGCGAAGAGGTCGCGTCCCGCCAGGTGGCGGTCGAGCAGCGGGCGGCCGATGTCGGGGGCGAGCCAGGTCGAGTCCAGGGAGAGCGGCTCCGCGTCGAGAGATCTCAGGCGTTCGATGTAGACCGCCTCGGAGCGCTCCGGGAGGCCGAGGCGCTGGGTGATCGCGGGCGGGGCGTGCGACACGACGCGTGCCTCGCGCACCTCGTTGCTGACCGTGCCGTACGCGGTCAACTCCTCGGCGAGGCCGACCAGCCGGGCGAGTCCGTGCTCCGCCTTGTGACCGGTCACGAGCGTGCCGATGCCGCGCCGGCGGGTCACGACACCGTCGTCCCGCAGCATGTTCAGCGCCTCGCGCACGGCGTTGCGGGTGGCTCCGAGGGACAGGCCGAGGGCGCGCTCGTCCGGCAGCACACCGTCGTACGCGCCGTCGACGATGCGCTGGCGGAGCACATCGGCGACGCGGCGTGCCCGGTCGGCCCGCGATCCGTCACGGTCTTCCATGCCCGTCCCTTCTCCGTGGTGCATGTGACGGCAGACCGTACGCCCCTTCATATTTCGCGGGTGTTACGCCACCCCCTCCGACCTGCACAAACGCCTGACCTGCGACGGAGCGGCAGCCATCGGCCGCAACGCCGGTCACCGGCGTCACACCCACCACACACCCACGACGCACCCGGCACGTCGGCCACCGCCCCGCACACCGGTCGACCCCATGCCACGCCGACGTATCAACTCCCGCATGGAATACCCTGGTTGACGCATGATCCACAGCGACCCACCGACCCTTCGGAGCTACTCGTGCCCCAGGACCGTCCACTGATCGACAGTGACTCACCGCACTCGGCCCGCATCTGGAACTACTGGCTCGGCGGCAAGGACTGCTACGAGGTCGACCGCGAGGTAGGTGACGCCATTCAGCAGGTCAACCCCGGGATCGTGCGGGTGGCCCGCGCCCAGCGCGCCTTCCTGGCCCGCACCGTCTCCCACCTCGTACGGGACGTGGGCATCGACCAGTTCCTCGACATCGGCACCGGACTGCCCACCATCGACAACACCCACGACGTGGCGCAGCGGCACGACCCCACGGCACGCATCGTCTACGTCGACCACGACCCCGTCGTGCTGCGGCACGCGGAGGCCCTGCTGACCAGCACTCCGCAGGGAGCCACCGACTACATCGAGGCCGACCTCACCGACCCCGCCGACATCCTCCGGCAGGCCGCGGACACGCTGGACTTCACCCGCCCCGTCGCCCTGATGCTGCTCGGGGTCGTCGCCCATGTCACCGACGATCGCGCCTACCCGATCGTCGAGGAGCTCAAGAACGCACTGCCCGGCGGCAGTCACCTGGTTCTGTGCGACAGCACGGAGGTGTACCACCCCGAGGCCACGCGGGCGATGGTCGAGCAGTGGAACAGCACCAGTGACAACCCGCGCACCAATCGCACCCCCGAGCAGATCGGCCGCTTCTTCGAGGGATTCGAGCTGGTCGAACCGGGTCTGACCTCGGTGTCCCAGTGGCGCCCCGACGACGTCGAGGGTGAACTCCCGGAGCCCGTCAGCAGCTTCGGTGGCATCGGACGCAAGCCCTAGAGCACGTCAACACGCCAACTCCCGTACCGTAAAAGGTGACCGATCTGTGCTGACGTGCCACGCGATGGGCACCCGGGTGAGTACCATCCGGCCCTACGGCACACACGTACACACACCGACAGATCCTCCTTGCCACGAAAGCGAGTCACCATGTCGGACACCACGTCCCAGACCGAACTCAAGTCCCGCTACGCCGACCGGATCCGCGACGACATCGCGCAGAACGAGGGCGAGTTGAAGCGGATCAGCGAGGAAATCTCGTCTCTGCAGGCGGAGTTGGGCACACTCGAGGAGAACCGCACGCTCCTGGAGAGCATGCTGAACTCTCTCGGCACCGGCGCTCTGCCGACCCTGCCCGCGCCCGCCGCCGAGAAGGCGGTCGGCAAGGCGGCGGGCAAGCTTCCGCGGCAGAAGTCGCGGGAGACGACAACCGCCAAGCCCGCGCAGGCCAAGAAGGCCGCGGCCGGAGCCCCGGCGAAGGCGGCCAAGCAGGCGAAGCCCGCCAAGGCCGCGGCCACCACCAAGCCGGCCGCGCCCGCGGCCGAGAAGAGCGAGCCGCAGGGCTCCACGCTCGTCGAGCTGATCGTGTCCCAGCTGGACGCCGACACCAGCCCCCGCTCGGCCGCCGAGATCACCTCGACGCTGCAAAAGACGCACCCGAAGCGGGAGTTCAGCACCAAGGTCGTCCGCAACACGCTGGAGGCCCTGGTCGCCAAGGCCCGCGCCGAGCGCACCCGCCAGCAGCGCTCGGTGTTCTACGTCGCCGTGCCCGGTCCGGGCGCGTCCGCGAAGGGAGCCACCGACAGCAAGAGCGGTGCGGACACCAAGACCGGTCAGGACAAGGCGGTGGAGAGCAAGGCCGGGGCGAAGGACGGCGCCGCGTGACCGCGTGACACCCCGCCCGTCGCCTGCGCGATGAGTTTCGTTCGCCGTGGCAGTCTCACAGTTGTCGATCACGCAGAAGGAGCGCCGTGAAACAGCAACTGCTGAAGGTCCAGAATTTCAACGTGTCCGCGGACGGCTTCGGCGCCGGCCAGGGCCAGAGCCAGGAACGGCCGTTCGGCCATGCCGACCCTGGGCAGATGTTCGCCTGGACCGGGGCCACGGCGAGCTGGCCCAACCGCACGGAGCCGGGAGGTTCCCGCGGCATCGACGACTATCTGGCGCGGGACTTCCACCACGGCATCGGCGCAGAGATCATGGGGCGGGGGAAGTTCGGGCCCCAGCGCGGGCCCTGGCAGGACGACGAGTGGCGGGGGTGGTGGGGCGAGGAGCCGCCGTTCCACACCCCGGTGTTCGTCATGACCCACCACACACGCCCGTCTATCACGCTCTCCGACACCACGTTCCACTTCGTCGACGCCGACCCCGGCACCGTCCTCAAGCAGGCCAGGGTGGCGGCGGAGGGCCAGGACATCCGGCTCGGCGGCGGAGCCACCGTCATCCGCGAGTTCCTCGAGGCGGACCTCGTCGACACCCTGCACGTGGCGGTCGCGGACGGTGTCGAGCTCGGCTCCGGCTCCAGGCTCTGGAACTCTCCGGACGATCTCCTCGACCGCTTCCACCTCGATGTCGTGCCGAGCCCGACGGGCGGGGTGCGGCACCATCTTTTCTGGCGGAAGTGACGCCCGGCGCGCGTGGGGTCACGTACTCAGTGGTCGCGCGCGTGGAAGGGCTCCGGCTCGATGAGGACACAGCGCGTGCCGGTGTAGATGGTGGGCATGCAGCGATTGCAGTGGATGCACAGCGAGTGCGTGGGCCGGTCCGCTGCGCGGTCCGCGGCGAAGCGGTTGATGAGGTCGGGTTCGCGCAGTAGCGCGCGGCCCATGGCCACGAACTCGAAGCCCTCGGTCATGGCCTGTTCGGCGGTCTCACGGTCCGCGATGCCGCCGAGCAGGATCAGTGGCAGTTTCAGCGCGGCCCGGAACTGACGCGCCGACGGGAGCAGGAACGCCTCCTCGTACGGGTAGGCGCGGATGAACTTCTTGCCGACGCGCTCGATGCCGAACCGCTGCGGCTGGGGGAACGTCGCCGCGAACTGGCGCACGGGCGCGCCCCCGCGGAACAGGTACATGGGGTTCAACAGCGAGCTGCCCGCGGTGAGTTCGAGGGCGTCGACGCTGCCGTCGGCCTCCAGCCAGGCGGCGGTGCGCAGGCTCTCGTCGAGCCAGATGCCGCCGGACACACCGTCGTCCATGTTGAGCTTGGCGGTGATCGCGATCTCGTCGCCGACCTCGTCACGGACCGCGCGGGCCACGCCCCGGGCGACCTTGGCCCGGTTCGCGAGAGCGCCCCCGTACTCGTCTTTTCGCTTGTTGAGTTTCGGGCTGAGGAACGAGCTCGCGAAGTAGTTGTGGCCGAGGTGGATCTCCACCGCGTCGAATCCGGCCTCGACGGCGGTGCGGGCCGCGCGGGCGTGGGCCCGGGTGACGCGCGCGATGTCTTCTCGGGTGGCCGCGCGGGCGAAGCGGAAGGACTGCAGGTTCAGGAAGCGGCTCGGCGCGAGCGCGGGCAGCCCGTTGGACACCGGATCGGCGACGGGGCCCGCGTGGCCGATCTGCGCGGAGATGGCGGCGCCCTCGGCGTGCACGGCCTCCGCGAGCCGGCGCAGGCCCGGGACGGCCTGTGGCCGCATGTGGATCTGGTCGCGTTCGGTGCGCCCCTCGGGGGCGACGGCGCAGTAGGCGACGGTCGTCATGCCGACGCCGCCTGCCGAGGGTCGCCGGTGGTACTCGATGAGTTCGTCGCTGACCAGGGCATCGCGCGTGACACCTTCGAAGGTGGCCGCCTTGATCACTCGGTTGCGCAGGGTGAGGGGGCCGAGCCGCGCGGGGGCGAGCAGGTCGGGTGCGGGCCCGGTGGTGTCGCGGGTGGAGTCTGCTGTGCTCATGGCTGTGCAACTCCTCAACTGTCGGTTCACGGACGGGTGTTGAGGCCCGCCGCGACGAAGGCGATGACCGTGTCCGCCGAAGGGCGCGGTGTGCCGCCCAGCTCGGCGGTGGCCAGCTGCGGCTCCCCGTAGAGCTGGAGCAGCAGGTCGAACGTCATGCGCAGACGGTGCGCGGCCTCGGCCCGGGAGAGGTCGGGCCGTGCGGCGCACAGCAGTGCGCGCCATGACCGATACTCGAACCACCGCTCGTCGAAGGGGAGTTGACGGCGGCTCAGTACGACGCGGGCGAGCAGGTGCAGCAGCATACGGCCGTGCGGCGTCCGGGTCAGTTCGTCGAGCGGTCGCACCAGTACGTCGACGAACTCCTCGACGCGCGGGGCCCTTCCGTCGGCCGTCCCGCGCTCCACGTCGGCGAGCGGCCGCGCCCACAGCGGGCCGAGCCGGCTCTGCAGCAGCGCGGCGACCAGGTCTTCCTTGGTGCCGAAGTGGTAGTGGACCGCGGCCGGGTTCATGCCCGCCGCCGCGTTGACCGCGCGGACCGACACCTGCTCGTACCCCTTGGCGAGGAAGAGCCGCTCGGCGGCGTCGAGCAGTGCCGCCCGTGTGGTGTCGGTGGGCATGGGCACAGGACAGCACGGCCCGGCACACTTTTCAATCAGTGATGGAAACCAGTGCGGGAAACTTCCACCCTGCGGTCGGCAATGCCGAACATATCCACCGAAACTGTTAGACCTCCTGATGATCGGGGACGCAGTGGACATGGACATCGGATACACCTTGATGACCGAGCAGGCGGGGCCCCGCGAGCTGGTGGGCCATGCGGTCGGGGCCGAGGAGGCGGGTTTCGACTTCTCGGTGACCAGCGACCACTACTTCCCCTGGCTGCGTTCCCAGGGCCACTCCCCGTATGCCTGGAGTGTGCTCGGCGCCGTCGCGCAGGCGACGTCGCGGCTGCCGCTGATGACGTACGTGACCTGCCCGACCTTCCGCTACCACCCGGCGGTGGTGGCCCAGAAGGCGGCGACCTTGCAGCTGCTGTCCGAGGGCCGCTTCCGCCTCGGGCTCGGCTCCGGGGAGAACCTCAACGAACACGTGGTGGGCCGTGGCTGGCCGACGGTGGACGTGCGGCACGAGATGCTGGAGGAGGCCGTCACGATCATCCGAGCCCTTTTCGATGGCGGGCATGTCACCCACCACGGCAAGCACTACGACGTCGAGTCGGCCCGCCTGTGGGATCTGCCCGGGTCCGCCCCACCGATCGGTATCGCCGTGTCCGGCGAGCGGTCCTGTGATCTCGCGGGCCGTCTCGCCGATCTGCTCATCGCCACCGAGCCCAAGGCGGACCTCCTCACCGCCTTCGACCGGCACGGCGGCGAGGGCAAGCCGCGCATCGGACAGCTGCCGGTCTCCTACGATCCGGACCGCGGGGCCGCCGTCGCCCGCGCGCACGAGCAGTTCCGCTGGTTCGGCGGCGGCTGGAAGGTCAACTCCGAGCTGCCGCACCCCGATTCGTTCGAGGGCGCGACCCAGTTCGTGCGGCCCGACGACGTCGCCGAGTCGATTCCCTGCGGCGACGACGTGGACACGTTCGTGGAGGCCGCGCGCGCCTTCGCCGAGGCGGGGTTCACCGGTCTCGCCCTGGTCCAGATCGGCGGCGACCAGCAGTACGGCTTCCAGGAGTGGTCCACCAGGAAGCTGCTGCCCGCCCTGCGCGAGACCTTCGGATGACCGGGCGATGACCGAGCGCACACGCGCACAGCCCACCGAGGGCTCGGCGCTCGTCGTGATCGACATGATCAACACATACGACCACGACGACGCGGAGCTGCTGCTGCCCGCGTCCCGCGCCGTCGTCCCGGCCGTCGTGGACCTCCTCGACCGGGCGCGCACGGCCGGCGTTCCTGTGATCTACGTCAACGACAACTTCGGCGAATGGCGCTCGCACCACGGCGAGTTGGTGGAGACGGCGCTCGCCGGGCCGCACGCCGACCTGGTGGAGCCGGTGCGGCCCGACGAGGACTCCCTCTTCGTCGTCAAGGCCCGCCACTCGATCTTCTACGAGACCCCGCTCACGTATCTGCTGTGGGAACTGGGCGTCGGACACATCGTGCTGTGCGGCCAGGTCACCGAGCAGTGTGTGCTCTACTCCGCGCTCGACGCGCACATCCGTCATCTGCGGACCACGGTGCCGCACGACGCGGTGGCCGCCATCCATCCGGAGCTCGCGGACGCCGCGCTGGAGATGATGCGGCGCAACATGGGCGCCCGCATCGCGGCGGCCTCGGAGGTGACGTTCGGGGCCAGGCCTGAGGGCGGGCGGGATCGGCCAGGGACAGGTCGGCCATAGACACGGCGCGAGCTGCTGTGATCTCATCCGTCTCGGCGGACCGGACACCCTCGACGCCGCTCGACGGGCGATGCCTGTACGCGGCAGGTGACCGACCGTCCCGGTCGGCTTGTGACCAGGTGGCCGGCTTGTGCCAGCCTCCCGTCCAGGCCCGAAAGTCGACACACCCCCCATGCAGAAGACCAAGGCCGCGCTCTGGGAGTTCCTCCAGAGCCTCGGCAAGACGTTCATGCTCCCCGTGGCGCTGCTCGCGTTCTGCGGCATCATGCTGGGCATCGGCTCCTCGCTCTCCAGCGAAGCCGTCACCAACAACCTGACCTTCCTCCAGGGCCAGGGCTTCCACCTGGTCTTCACGTGGATGGCCAACACCGGCCAGGTCGCCTTCACGTTCCTGCCCGTGATGTTCGCGATGGCGATCCCCCTCGGGCTGGCCCGCGAGGACAAGGGCGTGGCCGCCTTCTCCGGCTTCGTCGGCTACGCCGCGATGAACCTCGCGGTGAACTTCTACCTCACCGCCAAGGGTGTGGACTTCGACGACGCGAAGGCGATCGCCCACTACGGCATCGCCGATGTCATCGGCATCCAGTCCATCGACACGGGACTCCTCGGCGCGGTCGCCGTCGGCATCGTTGTCAGCCTGCTTCACCAGCGGTTCCGTGCGCAGCGGATGCCCGACGCGCTGGCCTTCTTCGGCGGTCTGCGGTTCGTGCCGATCGTCTCCGCGCTCACGCTGAGCGTGCTCGGCCTGCTCATCCCGCTGGTGTGGCCGACGTTCAACGGCTGGATCACCGACCTGGGTCGCGCGATCGGTCACGCGGGTGTCTTCGGGCCGTTCTTCTTCGGCATGGGCGAGGTGCTGCTGCGCCCGGTGGGCCTGCACCACATTCTCGTCGCCATGTTCCGCTTCACGGACGTCGGCGGTTCCGGCGCGGTGTGCGGGGACCAGGTGTCCGGCGCGCTGAACATGTTCTACGCGCAGCTCAACTGCTCGAAGCCGCCCACGGCCGCCGTCACCGACGCCACCCACTTCCTCTCGCAGGGCAAGATGGCGGCCTACCTCGGCGGTCTGCCGGGCGCCGCGCTCGCCATGTACCACTGCGCCCGCAGGAACATGCGGCCGGAGATCAAGGCGCTCCTGGTGTCCGGCGTCGTGGCCTGCGTCGTCGGCGGCATCACCGAGCCGCTGGAGTTCCTGTTCCTGTTCATCGCGCCGTGGCTGTACCTGCTCCACGCCGTCCTCGTCGGTCTCGGCTTCCTCGCCGCCGCCGTCCTCGGGGTGTTCATCGGCAACACGGACGGCAACGTCATCGACTGGGTCGTCTTCGGCGTCCTGCAAGGGACGACCACCAAGTGGTATCTGATTCCGGTCATCGCCGCGGTGTGGTTCGCCGTCTACTACTTCCTGTTCCGCTGGGCCATCGTGCGCTTCGACCTCAAGACGCCGGGGCGCGAGGACGAGATGGCGGACGAGCCCGCGGAGGATGCGGACGAGTCCGGGGCGCCGCGTGAGCTGATCGCCGGGAAGTACGACGCGGTGGCGATCCTCGCCGCGATCGGCGGCGCCGACAACATCACGTCCCTCGACAACTGCATCACCCGGCTACGGCTGACGGTCGAGGACGCGGAGCGCGTGGACGAGCCGCGCCTGAAGAAGCTGGGCGCCGTCGGCGTCGTGAAACTCGACGCGCACACCGTGCAGGTCGTCATCGGCCCTCAGGTGCAGTCCGTGAAGGACGCCATCGCCACCATGATCCCGGTGGGCTGAACCATGCGACACGCCTCCCCCGACTCCCCCGCCTACGAATTCGACACCGTCGTCGACCGGCACGGCACCTGGTGCACGCAGTGGGACTACGTCGAGGACCGCTTCGGCGTGCCGGGTCTGCTGCCGTTCACGATCTCCGACATGGACTTCGAGACGGCCCCCGAGGTCCTCACGGCGCTGCGCGCCCGGCTCGACCACGGCGTGCTCGGCTACTCCCGCTGGCGCCACGAGGACTTCCTGTCCGCGATCGTCGACTGGTACGCCGCCCGGCACGACACCCCCGTGGACCCGGAGTCGATCGTCTACGGCCCGTCCGTGATCTACCAGGTCGGTCAGCTGCTGCGCCTGTGGTCGCGGCCCGGCGACGGCGTCGTGGCGCACTCACCGACGTACGACGCCTTCCCCAAGACGGTGGCCGCGCACGAACGGCGGCTGCTCACCTGCCCGTTGGACGACTGGGCGGAGCTGGAGCGGCTGCTGTCGCTGCCGGACACCTCGGTGCTGCTGCTGTGCTCCCCGCACAATCCCACCGGTCACGTGTGGCGGGCGGCGGAGCTCGACCGCATGGCGGACATGTGTGCCCGCCACGGAGTGGCGGTCATCAGCGACGAGATCCACTCGGACCTCGCGCACCCGCCGACCGTCCACCGGCCGTGGGCGCTGCACGCGGGCCCCGGCACGCGATGGGCCGTCGTCACGTCCGCGTCGAAGTCCTTCAACATCCCGGCGCTGACCGGCAGTTACGGCATCGTCGGCGACCCCGGCTCCCGCGACGCGTACCTGCGCCGCCTCAAGGAGGCCGACGGCCTGTCGTCCCCCGCGGTGCTGTCCGTGGTCGGCCATATCGCGGCCTACCGGGACGGCGGTGCCTGGCTGGACGCGCTCGGCACGTACCTGCGCGGCAACCTGTCCTACGTGGCCGAGCGCCTGGCCGAGGCGTTCCCCGAGCTGGGCTGGACGCCACCCGAGGCCGGCTATCTCGCCTGGATCGATCTGCGCCCCCTCGGTGTCGACGAGGAGGCGCTCCAGCGCGAGCTGGTCGAGCGGCAGCGGGTGGCGATCATGCCGGGCACCGCGTACGGCGCGACCGGTCATGTGCGGCTCAATGTGGGCTGCCCGCGCTCGAAGGTCGAGCGCGGGGTGAGCGCCCTCATCGACGGTGTACGCGCCGTACGCTGAGGGTCAGCGGACGAGGGCGTACACGCCCCAGCCGAGGAGGCACAGCACCACGATCGCGGTCAGGATCGCGGTGCCCATCCCCGACTGGCTCGCGAGCTCCCGTTCGAGCTCCTTCTCCTTGATGAAGGCCTTCGTGTCCTCTTCGGTGCGTGTACGCACCCAGTGTCCGCTCGCGGGACCGAACATCCCCGTACCTCCCCGTTTTTGAACTGATCCCGTACCTAACCGATACGCGTCGGATCAAACGTTCCGCGGTTCAGGCCCCGGCGCCGCGCAGTTCGGCCAGCGCCGCCGCGGTCAGCGGGCGTGGCGCGGCGTCCGTGTCGGTGCCGACGAGGACGACCGTGCACGCGCAGGCGTGGGTGAGGGCGGTGGTGAAGCTGCCGTCGGCGAACTGGGTGAGCGGGCCGCGCGGCGAGTGCCCGACGGCCACGACGCGGGCGCCGGCGTCCGCCGCGTGCCGGGCCAGCGAGCGGCCGGCGGCGGCGTGGTCCCCGACGCTGTCCAGGACCTGCCCGGTGGCCGCCATGCCCTGGCCCGCGAGCCGGTCGAGGTGTTCCTTCACGGCGGCCCGCGCCTGGGCCAGGTCCTCGGCGTCGGCGGCCTGGTCGTCGACCACGGCGGTCTGCCGGACGTGCACGACCTCCAGCGGGCTGCCGGTGTCCCGGGCGAGGCGCGCGGCCGCGTCGACGATGGCCGGTGCCCGGTCGTGGTCCCCGACGGCGACGACGACGCGCGGGTCGGCGCTCCGGGCCAGCGCTCCCACGGGGGTGAGCGAGGGCTGGACCGGCTCGCCTCCGCCCAGGTTCGCCTCGGCCTGCCCCAGCAGCCGGTGGCCGCTGGCGAGGACCGGGATGGCGAGGAGGAAGGTGAGCGCGGCCAGGTAGAACGGCACGCTCAGGTCCATGGCGTCGGCCAGCTTCCCCGCGACGTACGGCGCGAGGCCGCCGCCGATGAACCGCAGGAAGCCGTACGCGGACGAGGCGACGGGCCGCTCCACCGGTGAGACCAGCATGACGGCCTGTGTGGTGAGCGTGTTGTTGATGCCGATGAAGGCGCCGCTGACGATGACCGCGACGATCACCACGGTGGGCGTCGAGACCCCGGCGGCGATGACCGCCATCACGACGCCGAGGCAGAACAGATTCGCGTACAGGACGGCCGCGGTGCCGAAGCGCGCCTGGAGGCGCGGCGCGAAGTACACGCTGAACAGGGCGACGAGGAGTCCCCAGCCGGTGAAGACGAGGCCGAGTTCATGGGCCTCGAGTTCCATGGGGTACGGCGCGTACCCGAGCATCGTGAAGAAGCCCCAGTTGTAGAGCAGCGCCATGATGCCCATGGTCAGCAGACCGCGGTGGCGCAGCGCCTTGAGCGGGGCGAGCGGCGACGTGATCTTTTTGGGTTTGGGCAGATCGGGGACCAGGACGATGGTGGCGACGAGTGCGATGGCCATGAGGACGGCGACGCCGAAGAACGGCCCGCGCCAGCTGATCGCCCCCAACTCGCCGCCCAGCAGCGGTCCGACGGCGATCCCGAGGCCGAGCGCGGTCTCGTAGAGGATGATCGCGCCGCCGAACCCGCCGCTCGCCGACGCGACGATGACGGCCAGGGAGGTGGCGATGAACAGCGCGTTGCCGAGCCCCCAGCCGGCGCGGAAGCCGACGATTCCGTTGATGGAGCCGGTGGCTCCGGCGAGCGCCGAGAAGACGACGATGACGCTCAGGCCGATGACGAGGGTGCGTTTGGCGCCGAAGCGGCTGGAGAACCAGCCGACGACGAGCATCGCGACCGCCGTGACGATGAGATAGCTGCTGAACAGCAGGGACACCTGGCTGGGCGTGGCATGCAGACTGTCGGCCAGGGCGGGCAGAATCGGGTCGACGAGACCGATGCCCATGAACGAGATGACACAGGCGAACGCGACGGCCCAGACGGCCTTGGGCTGCTTGAAGGGGCTCGTGGTCTTCGACTCCCGCTTATGCATGCAGCCATCATGTATTTACGTGTACACGGAAACAAGATGCCTGCGGGCGAGAAGACGACGACGGGCGCCACTCCCCCGCAGGGAGTGACGCCCGCACGGCGCACGTTCAGGCAGCACGCTTCGGCAGCTTCCAGTTCGGCCGCGGGAAGTGGCAGGTGTACCCCTCGGGGTAGCGCTCCAGATAGTCCTGGTGCTCCGGCTCCGCCTCCCAGAAATCGCCGACCGGCTCGACCTCGGTGACGACCTTGCCGGGCCACAGGCCGCTCGCCTCGACGTCCGCGATGGTGTCGAGGGCGACCTGGCGCTGCGCGTCGTCCGTGTAGTAGATCGCGGAGCGGTAGCTGCGGCCCAGGTCGTTGCCCTGGCGGTCCTTCGTGGTCGGGTCGTGGACCTGAAAGAAGAACTCCAGCAGGTCCCGATACGTGACCGCGGAGGGATCATAGACGATCTCGATGGCCTCGGCGTGGTCGCCGTGGTTACGGTACGTGGCGTTCGGCGTGTCACCGCCGGAGTACCCCACGCGCGTCGACAGCACGCCGGGCCGCACACGGATCAGGTCCTGCATCCCCCAGAAGCAGCCGCCTGCCAGCACTGCCCTCTCGGTTACCTCCGACATACGCCACTCCCTGCACTACCTGACACGACGAACAGATCCAACGGGTGCAACAGCGCGCGACCCACAGATCTTCCAGCTTATGCCGAGCCCCTAAAGCGAAGCTATCGGCCCCCATAAGGTGGCCTTATGAGTCCATAGACCGGACCCGCCTACTTTCTAAGGCTTGCCTTACTTTAGGCTTCCCTTCAAGCACTCGTGGCCCGACCAGCGCGTACGGCCCACGGGAACCACTCGAAGGGAACTTGAACCATGCCTCGCCCCCTGAGGGTCGCCATCGTCGGAGCCGGCCCCGCCGGCATCTACGCCGCCGACGCCCTGCTCAAGTCCGAAGCGGCCTCCGAGCCGGGGGTGTCCATCGACCTCTTCGAGCGCATGCCGGCCCCGTTCGGTCTGATCCGCTACGGCGTCGCGCCGGACCACCCGCGCATCAAGGGCATCGTGAAGGCCCTGCACCAGGTGCTCGACAAGCCGCAGATCCGGCTGTTCGGCAACGTCGACTACCCGCGCGACATCGACCTCGACGACCTGCGTGCCTTCTACGACGCGATCGTCTTCTCCACCGGCGCGACGGCGGACCGGGCGCTCGACATCCCGGGCATCGAGCTCGAGGGCTCCTACGGTGCCGCGGACTTCGTGTCCTGGTACGACGGCCACCCCGACGTCCCGCGCACCTGGCCGCTGGAGGCCGAGAAGGTCGCGGTCCTCGGCGTCGGCAACGTCGCACTCGACGTCGCGCGCGTGCTCGCGAAGACGGCGGAGGAGCTACTGCCGACCGAGATCCCGGCCAACGTGCACGAGGGCCTGAAGGCGAACAAGGCCCTGGAGGTCCACGTCTTCGGCCGTCGTGGCCCCGCGCAGGCCAAGTTCAGCCCCATGGAGCTGCGCGAGCTCGACCACTCCCCGTCCATCGAGGTCATCGTCAACCCCGAGGACATCGACTACGACGAGGGCTCGATCGCCGCCCGCCGCAGCGAGAAGCAGACCGACATGGTCGCCAAGACCCTGGAGAACTGGGCGATCCGCGACGAGGGGAACCGCCCCCACAAGCTGTTCCTGCACTTCTTCGAGTCGCCGACCGAGATCCTCGGCGAGGACGGCCGCGTCGTGGGCCTGCGCACCGAGCGCACCGAGCTGGACGGCACGGGCAACGTCAAGGGCACCGGCAAGTTCACCGACTGGGACCTCGGCGCCGTCTACCGCGCGGTGGGCTACCTCTCCGACGAACTCCCCAAGCTGCCCTGGGACATCAAGTCCGGCACCGTCCCGGACGAGGGCGGCCGGGTCATCCAGGAGAGCGGTGAGCACCTTCAGTCGACGTACGTGACCGGCTGGATCCGGCGCGGCCCCGTCGGCCTCATCGGGCACACCAAGGGCGACGCCAACGAGGCGGTCGCGAACCTGCTCGCCGACCACGCGGAGGGCCGCCTGCAGACGCCGGTCTCGCCCACCCCGGAGTCCGTCGAGGAGTTCCTCGGCGAGCGCGGCATCCGGTTCACGACCTGGGACGGCTGGTACAAGCTGGACGCCGCCGAGAGGGCGCTCGGCGAGCCGCAGGGCCGCGAGCGCGTGAAGCTCGTGGAGCGCGCGGAGATGCTGGACGCCAGCGAGGCGTGACATGACGTGTGAGGGCCCGGCCGGGATCGGCCGGGCCCTCACACGTACCCGCGTGTTCGGTGTGCGTTGGACGACGGGATAAAGTGGCCGACAGGTAGATGTAAAACCCAATCACCTGCCACCCGTTGTGCCCGCCCTGGAGGCGCCGTGCCTCAGATCACCGTCGACTACTCGCCCCGACTCACCGACACCCTCGACCGGGCCGCCCTCGCCACGGCGCTGCACGCCCTGGTCGTGGAGGGCTCCGGCTCGCGCGGCACCTGCAAGACGTTCTTCCGCGCTGCCACGGAGACCTACGTCGTCGGCAGCGAACACGACGACGTGCCGGTCGTGCACGTGGAGGTGGCGCTGCTCCCGGGGCGCAGCGAGCGGACCATGACACGCCTGTCGCAGCGGATCCTGGCGCTGCTCCTGGAGCACGTGGGCGCGGGAGCCGGTGACGACGTGGTGTGCTCGGTCGAGGTGCGCCCCCTCGCGGCGTACAGCCTCTATCCGACCCGCCGCGAGTTCAGCGCCACGACGGGCGCCCGCCACGAGCGCAACGGGTGCACACCGGCCGCTTAGCTCTGCGGGCGCGCCACCTTGCGGACGTCGAACGACTCCAGCCGTTTCCCGGAGCCGTCGACCAACCGCCAGGTGTGGCCCGAGCCGAGGACGAGTTCGTCGCGGCCGTCACCGTCGACGTCGGCCGCCGCCACGAGGTTGCCCGACTGCGGCCCGTGCCACGGCCGCGAGCCGAGGCCCGGCGAGGAGCCGCCGCGCAGGATGTCGACCCGGTCGTGCCCGCCCACCCGGTCGGCGTCGCTGCGGACCGCGAGGTCGTCGCAGCCGTCGCCGTTGACGTCCGCGGCCATCAGGCCGATGCCGAACCCGCCCTTCGGGACACCCCCGTCGATGATGACCGGGGACTCGGGCGCCTTGCCGTAACGGATCGTCACCTTGCCCTTGCGGTCGCGTGGTGCGAACTCGTCGTCCAACGGGACGCCACTGTTCCCGAGCGCGATATCGGGCCTGCCATCGCCGTCGAAGTCGCCGACAGCGACGTTCTCGCCCGTCGGCAGCGACACAGGCCGCGTGGCAAGGCCGCTCGCGGTGTCGGCTCCCCCGCTCAGCAGGCGCGGCGTCTTCGGCTCTCCGGGTTCGTACAACAACAGATCGGTGGCCCGGTCACCGGTCATCTCCGCGGCGAGCAGCCGAACGCCGACGACGGTGCCCGCCGATTCGCTGTAGGGGTCGGCGCGTTCGGTGATCCGCGCGGGTTTGCCGGTCCGTGTGAATGGGCCGTTCAGCACCACGAGGTGATACCCGCCCCGGACGGTGCGGTAGGCGGCCAGGTCGACCCGGCCGTCGCCGTCGAAGTCGCCGGCCACCGGCGGTTCCAGGTAGTCGTAGTGGCCCTTGCTGATCTCCACGGGCTGATCGTCGTGCGGCATCACGATGCGCGTGGCCTTGCGCCCGGGGTCCGGGCCCTGGGGGCCGCCCCACTGCACATGGGCGGTGCCGCCCGCCACGAGGTCGAGGCGGCCGTCGCCGTCGAGGTCGGCGAGGAGCGGGCCGGTCTCCTCGTCGGTCATGTAGTCGTGCTCGGGCAGGTCGAAGTCGGTGGGCGTGAACACCGTGCGCTCGTCGGCCCGCGCACCGTGCAACAGGGCGATCCGGCCGGTCTCGTAGACGTCGCCGTTGCTCGCCGGGACACCGAGCGCCAGGTCCGGGCGGCCGTCGCCGTCGAGGTCGGGGGCGGGTGTGCCCGACCTCTTCGCGGTTGCCGCCGACGCCGCGCAGGCGCTGTCCAGGACCGGCGGGTAGCCCTCGTGGTGACGGGCGCCCGTGGCGGTACCAAGGAGCACCAGGGTGGCGAGGAGACCCATGCCCCGTCGCCACCCCGCACCGCCGCGTGCCTGCGCTGTCGGCTCGGATGTCATGGGCCCACTACAACGCATCCGCCCGCCCGGACTCCAGCGCCGAGATCGCTCCGTTACGTGTGCCTGACCTGCCGTCAGCCGACGCGCTGCTTCAGCCGGGCCACGTTGGCCGCCACGTCGCCGCGTGTGAGGTCGCTGCCGATACTCACCGAGAAGGCGCCCGCGGCGAGCCATGTGTCGGCGTCGTCCACGCTCACACCGCCCGTCGCCATGATCCGGGCACCGGGCAGTACGGAGAGCACCGACTTCAGGTAGGCGATGCCTCCGGCGTGGGCGGGGAACAGTTTGGCGACACCCCGGTCCGCCGCGACGCGCAGCTCGCTCGGGGTGAGGCCGCCCTCGACCAGGAGCCGGCCCGCGTCATCGGCGATGGGACGTACCTCGGGCACCTGGAACGGACTCACCAGGAAGTGCGCACCGGCCGCGAGCGCACGTTCGGCGATGTCGGGCGAGGTGACGGTGCCGAGGCCGAGTGTCACCTCGGGGAACTCCTTCGCCCAGGCCGCGACCAGGTCCTCCCAGCCGGGTGTGGTGGCGGTGAACTCGAAGGCGGTGAGGCCGCATTCGACGAGGGTGCGAGCCACCGTGTCGGCGGTGTCCGCGTCGGCCTCGCGCACGGTCGGGGTGACGCGGGCGGCGCGCAGGGCGTCGATGACTTCGGCGTGCATGGTGGACTCCGGTGGGGTGCGGGCTGTGGTCATGCCGGGGCCGCGATCTCGGCGAGGGCGTCCAGGGTCGACTCCGCGTCGGCCCCGCGGGCGCGCAGCACGATGGCGTCGCCGCAGCGGACGCTGAGTGTCATCAGCGACAGGACGCTGCGGGCGGGGACCTCGTGGCCGTCCTCCCGCGCGACGGTGACATCGCAGGAGGCGCGGGCGGCTATTTGGGCGAAGGCGGTCGCGGGGCGGGCGTGCAGGCCGGCCTCCTCGGTGACCACCAGGCGGCGTTCGACGACGGTCATCGGTTGTTCTCTCCGTCCAGCAGTGCGGTCAGCCGGTTCACCAGCTGTTCCTCTTCGTCGGGGTTCATGGGGCGCGGGTCGATGGCGAGACGCCCCGTGACGGCGTGATGGTCCCTCAGATACACGCCGGTCGCGGCGAGTTCGGCGGCGAGGGTGGCCGCGTCACGGCCCGCCGTGTCGGGGTCCACGGTGAGTTCGGTGCGGTGGATGTCGCGTCCCGCCTCGTCGCTGACGACCCGGGTGGTGAGGCCCGGCAGGTCCGCGAGGCGCGCGGCGAGCTTCTCCATGCGCGGCCGGTGCCCGCCGGCCTGGGCGCTGCCGTACTCGCGCAGGGCCTGGACGAGGCCGAAGAGGGTCTCCTTGCCGACCTTCATCGGGCGGGCGATGCCGCCGTACTGGGCCCGGCACGCCGCCATGTGCGCGGCGCTGCCGCAGATCATCCCGGAGGTGGGTCCGCCGACGGCCTTGCCGCCGCTGTAGATCACCAAGTCGGCGCCGGTGGCGGGCCAGTGGCGCAGTTCGCCCTCTGCCGCGGCGTCGACGATGACCGGGACGTCGTGGGCGCGGGCCACCTCGATGGTCTGCGCGAGGGAGACCATGCCCTTCTGCACGGCGTGGTGGGACTGGACGTACAGCAGGGCCGCGGTGCGCGGTCCGATCGCGCCGGCCAGGTGGTCGGCGGTCACCTTGTTCGCGGAGCCGACCTCGACGGCAAGGCCGCCGCCGAGCGCGACCATCTGCCGTACGGGCGCGCCGAAGTGGACGGAGTGGCCGCGCGGCAGGATCACCTCGCAGGGGGCGTCGCCCGCGTCGGGCAGGGCCTCGATGCGGGACAGGTCGGTGCCCGCGATGACGGCGGCGACCGCGATGGCGATGCCGGAGGCGGCTCCCGTGGTGGGGCAGCCGTCCTCGGTGCCGGTGGCGCGGCCGATCTCGCGGCCGACGGCGGCCATCAGGTCGTCCATGACGACGTGGTGGCGGGCGGCATCGCCCATCGCGGCGATGACACCGTCGCTGAGGACACTGCCGCCGAGAGCCGTCATCTTCCCGCTGGCGTTGATGGCAGGCGGTGTGCCGAGGTCGTGGTGGAGAGTGTGCACGGTACGTCCTAAGGCCTGGGGGCGGTCACTTGCCGGGGATCGGGAAGAAGAGGCCCGCGATCATCGCGCCGATGATGGCTCCGCCGGTCAGCGGCTTCTGCCACTTGTAGAAGAGCGCGGCGCCGACGGTGGAGCCGATGCCGACGGGCAGCGAGGCGGTGGCGGCGGAGATGATGACGAGCGGGCCCAGATAGCGACCTGCGGAGTTGCCCGCGCCCATCATCACGTCGGCGCCGAACGTGGAGGTGCCACCCGTGGAGTTCACGGTGGCACGCCGGATCGCGAGGATCGCGACGCCGATCAGACCGCCGAGGGCAGCGCCCACCGGGATCGCGAGCCAGAAGTGCTCCAGCGGGGCGGTGAACCCTGCGCCGAGCAGCATGGCGGGGATGCCGATGCCGACGCCGGTCTGGAGGGAGCCGCCGATGTCGAGGATGCCGACCATGGGCCCCTCGATGACGCGAGCGAACAGGAAGCCCGCGCCGAAGGCGGCCGCGGCGCCGTAACTGCCGTTCTCCATACCGGCCTTGAGCATGGAGGCGACCGCGACGTCGCTGAACACGCCGGTCCCGTACGTGTAGTAGAGCTGGGTGCCGGTGAAGATGCCCGCGGCCAGGCAGGCCACGAAGACGGGGAAGGCCCATTCGGAGAGCCAGAAGCTGCCCTCGCCCGGCACCTTGGTCAGGAAGCCGCCCTTGGCCGGCTGCTCGCCGGAACCGGAGCCGGAGCCGGACTGCGCCGGTATGCCGCCCGTGGCGGAGGTTGATGTGTCGGTCATGTCGCTGCCTGCCTCACTCGGGCTTGGTGCCGGTCACGTCGTGGAAGTGCGTGAGCCAGTGCGGGATGTCGACGTTCAGCTGCTGGAGCAGGGTGAGGTCGGCCCCGCGCAGGAAGGTGCTGGCCGCGAAGAGGGTGAGCACCACGGCCGCGAGGGACTTGGTGACCTTCGTCCAGCCCAGGTCGTCGACGCCCTTGCCGATGACGATGCCGAGCACGATGCCGGGCACGGCGTTGCCCATCACGAGGTGGCCGAGACCGCCGAGGACGGTGCCCCAGGCGCCGGCCCGCCGGCCCGCGTCGACGGCGGCCATCCAGAAGATGATCGGCATCACGGGGTTGATGAGCCACTCCGACGCGGGCCCGAGCACCTTGGCCGCGACATCCTGCAGGGAGTGCGGGATCGAGGCGGCCGTGGTGTTGAGGAGGGCGACCAGGAGCATGCCGACGACGGTGCCGGTGAGCGCCATCCGCCGGGGGTTGTGCAGCGTCTCGGCCAGCTTCCGGTTCTTGATCATCGCGACCGAAGCGGTCCAGTGCGGCACGATGCGGTGGTCCACGTCGGAGGTGAGCGCGCCGGTGCCGACCGCGCTCGACCAGGCGTTGAAGAGGAAGCCGAGACCGAACGAGAAGTGGGCGACCGGGTCGTTCTGACACGCGTTCAGCTCGCCGAGGGTGCGGAAGGCGCCCATGCCCTGGACCTTCGGCGCGTGGAACATGCGGGCCACGCCCGCGGAGGCACCGAAGCCGATGAGTCCGCCGATGACGAGGGACTCGAGCAGGACGGTGAGGGTCTCGTTCATCGGGTCACCTCATGTGCAGGGCGTGCTGGACCGGCGAGAGCCGCTCCTCGCGCACCGTGAAGTCGACGGTTTCCAGGTCGAGGGAGGCCACCTGCACCTCGACGCGCAGGGTGAGTTCGTAGCGCTGCCGGGTGCGGGGGAAGAGGAGCCCGAGGAAGCGTTCCGTCCAGCGGTGTTCCACGGCCGAGACGACCTCGAGTTCGAGGGGTTCGACGCGGAAGCACACGCCGTCGGTCACCTTGTCGACCGACGACTGCACCTGCCCGATGGCGGTGGCGAACGCCTTGTCCCTGGTGGGGCCGGAGCCGGTGAGCCGCAGGGTGTGGCGGGTCTGCTTCACGAGGCGTCCTTCCCCAGCTTCTTGATCAGCGCCTCGGTGACCTTGAAGCCCAGTTCCTCGCTGTCGAGGAAGCCGAAGCCGAGGACGGTGCGGCCCTGTTCGACGGCGGTCACCCCGGCCTGCGCCGAGCGCATGCCGAACTCGATGTCGTGGCCGTACTTGGCCTTGGCGGTCACCGCTCCGGCGCCTCCGCTGCCGCAGAAGGAGATGCCGAGCGCGGCGCCCTCGGCGTCCATCACGTCGCCGACCTTCATGTCGGCGCCGGGGCCCGGGATGAGGACGGGCTCGCCGCCCGCCGCGCGGATGCCGTCGGCGACGGCCTGGCCCTTGCCGAGCCGGTGTCCGATCACGATCTTGACTGTCATGGCGGTGCTCCCTGGTGTGTGGGTCAGGCCTGAGGGGTGGACTGGTGCTGGAGCTGTGCCGCCGCCTCGAAGTGCAGGGCGAGCAGCAGGACTTCGGTGTCCCCCGCGAGGAATTCGCGCGGGGCGCAGTAGGTGTCGATGAGGGTGCGGGCGGCCGCCATGCGGTCCGCGCCGAGTTCGGAGGCCAGTTCCGGGTCGAGCGGGTCGAGGTGTTCGCCCGTGCGCACCCGGCGGACGAAGGCGAGCGCGTGCACGGCGAGGGCGAGCACCCGTGTCTCGTCGAAGTCGACCCCGGCGACCTGTGCGTGGGCCCGTGCCAGCGGCAGGAACTCCGCGAGGTCCACCCGGTCCTCTTCGGTGACGGGCTGCGAGGTGTCCTGGACGGCCGTCGCGAGCCGTTCGATCAGGGGCGTGCTCATTCACGGGCCTCTCGGTGGTTCGGTGGAGCGGTCGGTGGGTGGGACTCAGCCGGGTGCGGTCCCGAGGGTGTGCAGACGTCCGGCGCGCACCGTCGCGACCGCCTTCAGGTGGGTGGTGGTGGTACGTGTGTCGCCGTCGGCGTCGGTCAGTACGGTGGCGCCCTCGGCGAGCCGCAGCAGCGTCAGGTCGGCGGCTCCCCCGACGCGCAGGGTGCCCAACTCACCGTCCAAGCGGAGGACTTGGGCGGGGTGCAGTGTCGCGCAGCGGATCACCTGGTGCGGCGTGAGGCCGAGCGCGAGCAGCTTGTTGAGCGTGGTGACGAGCGAGTGGACCGGCCCCTCGGCATTGCCCACGTGCACGTCGGTGCTGATGGTGTGCGGGGTGAAGCCGGCGGCGAGGGCCCGTTCCGCGGTGGCGAAGCTGAGGCTCGCGCTGCCGTGACCGACATCGAGCCGCACGCCGCGCGCCACCGCCCGGCGCGCGGCGCCCTCGCTGCCGAAGAGGCCGCCGGGCTTGCCGTGGAAGGCGTGCGTGACGACGTCGCCCTCGCCGAGCAGGTCCAGTACGTCGGCGAGGCGCGGCGGCTCGTTGCCGACGTGCACCATCACCGGCCGGCCCACCCGCGCGGCGACCCGCTTGGCGGCCTGCAGGGGTGCGAGGCCGCTGTCGCCGAGGACCGAGGAGCTCATCCGCACCTTGATGCCGCGCACCCGGTCGGGGTGCTCGCGCAACAGCTTCTCGGTGGCCGCCTCGTCGATGTCACCGGGGCCGCCCGCCAGTTCGGTGCGGCCGTGGACGAGGCCGTGCCGGGAGATGTTGAGCCAGCTCAGGACGCGGGTCGCGGCGGCGCTGACAACGTTGCCCGCGAAGTCGTCCCAGTGGTCGCTGCCGCAACTGCCCGCGTCCACGACGGTGGTGACGCCCTGTTCGACGCCGACGGTGTCCGCGGGCACACCGAGCGAGGTGCGGGGCGCATAGACGTGTGAGTGGAGGTCGATGAGGCCGGGTGCCACGAGCAGGCCCGTGGCATCCACGCGCTCCGCGCCGTCCAGCGTGCCGGGGTCCCCGGTCGCGATGATCCGGCCGCCCCGCACGGCGAGGTCACCGGCGTAGGGCTCCGGGCCCAGGGGGTCGGCCAACAGGCCACCGGAGACGACGAGATCGAATCGTTGCGGATCTTCGGAAGGAGCTGCGTGCACAGCCATGGACGGCGACCTTTCCCGGCATGAAAGTGGTGCGTACGACGACGGGCACAGCCGGAGCGCGGCAGCGCATACGGCTGCTGGGCGCACGAGTTGAGGACCCGAGTTCGTTCCGTGGAGTAGAATGGCATTCCGCTCTGCGGATCGAGTGGAAACATAGCCCGCGTCTCCTCGGAGGGTCAATGGAACCGAGCAAGCCCGCGAATTCCGTCGTCAAGGCGCTTCGAGTACTGCACGCCGTGGCGCGTGCGGACGGACCGCACCGGCTCGGCGACATCGCGGAGCGCTCCGGCGTCTCCAAGGCCAGCACGCACCGGGTCCTCGCGACACTCGTCGAGGAGGGGTACGCGGCCGCCGACGGCGAGGGACGCTACGGCTGCGGCAACCAACTGCGCGCGATGGCCGCGCAGGTGCTGGCCGACGACGCGGTCGGCATCGACGCCGTGCTGCGCGCGCTGCAGCAGCGGCTCGGACAGGCCGTGCACCTGGCGGTGCCGAGCGGGGACCATGCCACGTACACACACAAGGTCGACCCGGGGCACGCCTACCGCATCGCCACCGACGTCGGCGCCCCGCTACCGCTGCACGCGACGGCCGCGGGCAAGGCGCTGCTGGCCCATCTGCCGACCGGGGAGGCCGCCGCCGTCCTCGACCGCACCGGACTGCCCGCCCGCACCCCTCACACGCACACCGACCGGGCAGCGCTCATCGACGAGTTGGCCGCGATCCGCGACGCCGGGTACGCCACCGACTACGAGGAGGCGGACGCGTCGATCTGCTCGATCGCGGCCCCGGTCCTCGACGCGGACGGCACACCGGTCGCCGCCATCTCGGTCTCCTCGCTCACCTTCCTCGTCACCGAGGAGCAACTGGCCGGGTTCGCCGCGGCGGTGGGGCAGGCGGCACAGGACGTATCCCGCCGCTTGTGACGACACACCAGGGCCCCTGCACACCAGGTGTGCAGGGGCCCGGCCCGTTGGTGTCACGGCAGGGTTCAGGCGGCGCATCCGCACTGACCGCAGCATCCCAGCCAGCGGCGCAACGTCGCGTGCACGCCGTCCGGGAGCGCGCTGAGCCGCTCAATGGCCTCCGTGTCGCCGGGCGAGGGCGCGATGCCCGACGCCGTGAGCACGGCGTGCAGTTCGAGGCGGCGCATGTCCTTCGGGTCGACCCGGGGAGGCAGTCGGTGTGCCGGGTTCGGCGGGGCCAGCAGCCAGTCGTCGGCCCAGTCGATGGCGCGGATCTGCTCTTCGTCCAGCCCGGTCGCGATGGTGTGCATGCCGGCCTCCTTCGTGGCGTACGCCGTTGTCTCGAAGGCAGAGAGACACGGGAGCCATGTACCGGTTGCGGCCGGGACCGAGGATCACACGAAAGGCGCAATGCGCGGATTGTCACGCATTTCCGGCCTCTCCCGGGCGTCCCCTTTCGTCGAGGAACAGCTCCAACTCCCGTTCCATCGCGCCCTGGTCCGCCTCCGCCCCGAACGGGACGAGGGCGTGACTGCGTTCCAGATAGGTGAGCAGCGCCCGGTGCCCCATCACGAAGCGGACCGGCTCGCCGGCGTGGGTTCCGCGGATCTCGATCTCCACGCCGAGCGGCTCGCCCTCCTGCGCGACGGGCCGCACGGTGACATCGCCGATGCCCGCCGCACAGCTGAGTCCCGCGGAGAGCAGATCACGGGACAGCACCCAACTCCCGCCGCGCGCCGCGCCCTTGGGCACGATGATCCGGACGACCAGGGGGTCGTCCGCGCTGTACCGCAACTGGACCTCGCACGCGAGCCCCTCGCCGTCCGGGTAGGCGAGAACTCCCGTGGTCAGCGCCTCCAGGCGCCCATACGTGTGCCGTTCGTCAGGGCTCACCCTGACTCACCCCATCCCTGCTGTCGCACCTGTGCGGGAGCACTCACCACTCCATGCCCCGCACCCGGCGGCACTGCCGGTGCGTGGGGTCGCCCGGCCCATCACCGCTCCCGCCGGACTGTGCTGCCGCCCGACAAGGGCGACATTCCCAACCTTAGGCCAAGGGGTATACGCCGAGTGGCATATGCGCGAATGACCAGAGGGCCTTCACAGCCAGTTCGACGCGAGGGGCGGACACCGCAGGAACGTTCGACCGCACCGCTCCCCCAGGACGCCGGTCAGACGTCGTCCTCCCCTGCGGGCAGGTGGGTGTCACCGTCCGACCAGTGGTTGATCCAGCCACAAGCGCCGCACGCGTAGCGGCCGTTGATGCCTGCCACCACGGTTCCGCAGCCACCGCACTGCTTCTCGGTGACCTGCTGTCCGGAGAGGAAGGCGGCAGCAGCCACTGCCGTCTCCACGTTCTGGTCATGCGACACGTCCATGAGGCGCCCCTACCCAGACGGCACCGGCTCAACATCCCTGGGGCACATTCTGTTCGGCGGTCCTTACCGTCCGGTATACGTGGACGGCACACACGTTCACCGCTCTGCCCTGGGAGGCCCCATGCCCACGTCCGCCCGCGTCCAAGCCGGATCCGTCGTCGCGGACTTCACACTGCCCGACGAGACGGGGGCGCCGACCTCGCTGTCGTCCCTGCTCGCCGAGGGGCCGGTCGTGCTGTTCTTCTACCCGGCCGCGCTCACCCCCGGCTGCACCGCGGAGGCCTGCCACTTCCGGGATCTGGCGGCGGAGTTCGCGGCGGTCGGCGCGCGCCCGGTGGGGATCAGCTCCGACGCCGTCGAACGCCAGCGGGAGTTCACGCAGCGGCACACCCTCGGGTTTCCGCTGTTGTCGGACCCCGAGGGCGAGGTGCGCGGCCGGTTCGGGGTGGCGCGCGGTTTCGGCCCGCTGCCGACGAAGCGCGCCACGTTCGTGATCGGCACCGACCGGCAGGTGCTCGAGGTGGTCCGCAGCGAGTTCAGGATGAGCGCGCACGCGGACCGAGCTCTCGAGGTGCTTCGTACGAAGGCGGGCTGAGGGCCCGCCTTCACTAACGCCGTCCGCGGACCAGCAGGTACACGAAGTACGGCGTGCCCACGACGGCCGTCATCAGGCCCGCGCCCAGCTGGGCCGGGGCGATGACGTAGCGGCCCAGCAGGTCCGCGACACAGACGAGGGCGGCGCCCAGGAGCATCGCCACAGGCACCACGCGCACGTGCTTGCGTCCCACCAGGGCGCGGGCCGCGTGCGGTGCGACGAGGCCGACGAAGCCGATCGTGCCCGCGGCCGCGACGGCCGTGGCGCTGAGCAGCACGCTGAGCACCAGGAAACCGAGGCGTCCGCGCGCGAGGTCGAGGCCGAGGAGGCGGGGCGTGTCCGCGTCGAGCGAGACGAGGTCGAGCTCCTTGCGCCGGGCGACCGCGATGACCGCGCCGACGACGAGCACGGCCGCGACCGGCAGCACGTCCTGGAAGCCGCGCCCGTACGTCGAACCCGACAGCCACACCAGGGCCTTCGTCGCGCTGAACCGGTCGGTGAGCACGATCAGGAGGCTGATCAACGCCGCCGTCCCCGACGCCGTGCCGACACCGATCAGGACGAGCCGGCTCTGCTGGAACCCGCCCTTGGCCGCGAGCCCGAACACGATCGCCGAGGTGACTCCGGCGCCCGCGAACGCCGCGCCGGCGATGCTCCACGAGCCGGCGCCGGGCACCGTGGTGACCATGAGGACGGCGCCGAGCGCGGCGCCGCCGGAGACACCGAGGACGCCGGGTTCGGCGAGCGGGTTGCGGGTCACGGACTGCACGAGGGTGCCGGACAGGGCGAGCGCCGCGCCCGCGCACAGGGCCGCCAGGACGCGTGGAACCCGGGTGTCCAGGACGAACGTGATGGCCTGACCGGCCTGTCCGCCCGCCCAGTTGACGACGTCGCCGAGGAGCAGGGTGCTGTCGCCGAGGAGGACGCCGGCGACGGCCGTGCCGACCAGCACGGCGGCCAGGGCGACCACGGTGACCGCGAAGACCTTGCGGCTCGGGATGCGCAGCCGGTCCGGCGGCGCGGCGGCGTCCCCGTCGCGCAGTCGCATCGCCATCACGACGAGGAACACCGCGCCGACGACGCTGGTGACCACGCCCGTCGGCACGGTCACCGCCACCTGGGCGGAGGTCACGGCGCGCAGCAGCAGGTCGGATCCGAGCACGAGCGCGGCGCCGACGAGGCCCGCGACGGGGATCCGCACCCGGTGCGGAACGAGCGAGCGCACGCGACGGGCCACCGGCCTGACCAGGGCCGGGGCGCACAGGCCGACGAAACCGATCGGTCCGGCGATGGTGACGGCGGCCGCCGAGATGAGCGCCGCGAGCACGACGGCGGTGACGCGAGTGCCGCGCACCGGGATACCGAGGCCGCGCGCCGCGTCGTCCCCGAGGGTCAGCCCGTCGACGCGGCGGGCGATCAGCATGAGGCCGATGAGCGCGACCACCACGATGGGCGCCATGCGGGCCACACCGGCGAAACCGTTCTGGGCGATGCTGCCCTGGTTCCACTGGTAGAGGCCCTCGGTCTGTTCGGGGAAGAGCAGGATCAGCGACTCGGTGACGGCGTTGAGGCCGAGGGCGAGGGCGCTGCCCGCGAGGACCAGGCGGACGGTGGTGGCGGCGCGCCCGGCGAGGCCGAGCACGACGGCCGCCGCGGCGAGTCCGCCGATGAAGGCGACCGCGGAGGACGCGAACACGGAGGCGGTCGCGCCGGTGACCGCGAGCACGCCGAGCGCCAGGTACGAACCGGCGTTGACGGCGAGGGTGTCGGGCGAGGCGAGCACGTTGCGGCTGACCGCCTGCAGCACGGCGCCGGCCGCGCCGAGCGCGACGCCGACGAGCAGCCCGGCCACCATGCGCGGCAGCCGGGAGGCGACGACGACGGAGGCGTCGCCCGCCTCGGCCTGCCCGGTGAGGGCCTGCCACACCTGACGGGCGCCGACATCGGCCGTGCCGTAGGTGATGTCGACGACGGCGAGCACGGCGACGAGCAGCACGAGCCCGGCCGTCACCCCGACGGCGCCGAAGGACGGCGCCGTCAGAGTGCGGGGAGGTGAGGTGACGGCCACGTGCCTACTTCTTCGTCAGGGCGGCGACGACGCCGTCGATGTAGTGCTCCATCGACTTCGGTCCACCGAACAGCCAGGTCCCGTCGGGCAGTCGGTGCACGTCACCGGACTTCACGAAGGGCAGCGACTTCCACACGGAGTTGTCGGCGAGGTCCTTGGCGAAGACGTCGGAGCCGCCGGCCTTCTTGTTGCTGATGTACGTGAACCGCACGTCGTCGCCGAGCCCGGTGAGGCCCTCGACGTCGGTGGTGGCCAGGCCGTAGTCCTTGTCGCCCTTGACCTTCCAGGCGTTCTTCAGGCCGAGGTCCTCGTTGACGGTGCCGAGCAGGGAGCGGCCGGTGAAGGCGCGCACGGAGACCTGGTTGGAGGCCGAGTAGCCGTCGGCGGTGGCGATCTTCGAGCCGTCGGCGCCCGCGTCCTTGAGCGCCTTCTTGCCCTCGGCGAGCTTCGACTCGTACGCCTTCTTGGTGGCCTTGGCCTCGTCCTGCTTGCCGGTGGCCTTGGCGATGGTGTCGAGGGTCTCGAACACCGTGCCGACCTGGTCGGCACCGTCGGCCGACTTCACCTGGAGGACCGGGGCGATCTTCTTCATCTGCTTGACGGCGGACGCCGACAGGTCGTTCGTGGCGATGATGAGGTCGGGGGTGAGGCCCGCGATGCTGTCCATGCTGGGCTCGCCCCGAGTACCGATGTCCTTGGGCGAGTTGGTGAGCGGCGCGGCGGTGTCCCACGCCTTGTAGCCCTTGACGTCCGCGACGCCCGCGGGGTCGACGCCGAGCGTGACGAGGGACTCGACGACGTTCCACTCGGTGCCGACGACCTTGGTCGCCGGGCCGTCGAGGCTCACCTTGGAGCCGTCCACACCGGTCAGGGTGATCTTCTCGGACTTGGCGTCGGAGCCGGCCTTCGCGGGCTCGGAGGAGCCACAGGCGGACAGGACGAGGGCCGCGGCCGCGGCCGCCGAGGCGATGATCAGAGGGCGTCTCATGAGGTGCTCTGGAGCCTTTCGCTTCTGCTGTGGTGACGGCCTATCGCGCGGGTGCGCAGCCGTCCGGTGAAGGGGTCTGTGTCGACGTCGACGCGGATGCCGTACGTCTCGGAGAGGCGCTCGGAGCGCAGTACGTCCTCGGGGGCGCCGTCGGCGATGACGCGGCCGTCGCTGAGCAGCGCGATCCGGTCGGCGACGGCGGCCGCCTGGTCGAGGTCGTGCAGGACGACGCCGACGGCGATGCCGCCGTCGTCCGCCAGGTCCCGCATGAGGTCGAGGAGTTCGATCTGGTAGCGCAGGTCGAGGTAGGTGGTCGGCTCGTCGAGGAGGAGTACGCCGGTCTGCTGGGCGAGGCAGCTCGCCAGCCACACGCGCTGCAACTGCCCGCCGGAGAGCTGGTCGACGCCCCGGTCCGCGAGCGTCTCGACGCCGGTCAACGCGAGGACGTGTGCGACGACCTCGGGGCCGTCGGCGTCGGCCTGGCCCCACCGGCCGCGGTAGGGGTAGCGGCCGAACTCGACGACGTCGCGCACGGTGAGCCCGCCCGGCGTGGGTCTGCTCTGCGTCAACAGGGCGACCCGGCGAGCGAACTGGCGGGCGGTGAGGTCGAAGCCGTCGGCGGCGTCGGACGTGCCCGGATCGAGGCTCAAGGTGCCGTGCCGGGGCTTCTGCAGCCGTGCGACGGTCCGCAGCAGCGTCGACTTTCCGCTGCCGTTGGGGCCGACGAGGGCGGTCACTTCGCCGGGCTTGAGGACGAGGGCCGCGTCGTGCACGACGTCGACGCCGTCGTACGACACGGTCACATGCTCGGCCGACAGTTCGTGACCGCGCGGACGAGGGGCGCTACCTGCGCGTTCACCAGATCTCACGACTTGAAGGTTAGCCTAACCTTACCGGCCGGGGAACCCCGGGGACCGTGCCCCGATCGGCGCCGACCATGAATGGATCCGGCATGCGGGGTAGTCCGTCAGTGCAGCTCATCCCGCTCGAACTCCGAAGGGAGACACGCACCATGGCTCTGCGGAGCAACCCGAAGTACACCGTCCCCGGCCTCTCCGTCACCGAGGCCGGCGAGCTCATCGACATCCTGCAACTGCGCCTGCACGCCCTCAATGATCTGCACCTCACGCTCAAGCACATCCACTGGAACGTCGTCGGACCGCACTTCATCGCCGTGCACGAGATGATCGACCCGCAGGTCGACAAGGTCCGGGACATGGCGGACGAGGTCGCGGAGCGCGCCGCGGCGCTCGGCGGCGTCAGCCACGGCACACCCGGCGCGCTCGTCGCCGCGCGGACCTGGGAGGACTACAGCGTCGGCCGGGCGGACGCGCTCGCCCACCTCGGCGCCCTCGACGTCGTCTACACAGGTCTCGTCGAGGACGTCCGCAAGGCGGTCGAGCGGACCGGCGCGATCGACCTGGCCACCCAGGACCTGCTGATCGGGCAGCTGCGCGACCTCGAGAAGTTCCAGTGGTTCGTCCGCGCCCACCTGGAGACGGCGGGCGGCGCCCTGCGCACCGGTGACGCCGACACCGAGACGGAGGCGGCACGCCAGGCCGTACGGTGAGGCCCACGGGCCCGATCGTGTGACTGCGCCCCGGTGGTGCACCCCGCGCACCACCGGGGCCGTCTACGGTGGGAGTTCGTCAATTGTTGAATCGACGGGGCACCGCGCCGCGTCGATCGTGAGGAGCTCTCATGTCCGACGAAGAGCCGCAGCGCACAAGTAAGTTGGGCGTCGAGATGCGGCAGGTGTCTCTGGACGACGGCAGCGTGATGACGATCGTGTGCGACGCGGGCATGTCCGAGGCGGATGTGCGCTCGCGGGCGACCCGGATCGCGGAGGACAACCGGCGGTAGTAGCGGTCCGTCCTGGCCTTGCTTGCCCTTTCTTGCCCGAGAGGCAAGCAAAACGCCCAGGCTTCAACACTTTGTTTATGATCACCGGGTTCCCGCTCGTCCTGCCCGGAGATCGCATGTCCACGCCCCCGTCCGCCGCCTCCCGCCCTCATCCCCTGCACGCCCTGCGGGCCACCGTCTTCGCGATCGGCGCCCTGCTGGTGCTCGTCGCGGTCGGCGTGCTGCTGCGGCAGCCGCTCCTGATACCCCCGCTCGCCGCGAGCGCCGCCCTGGTGCACGGCGCGCCCGGACTGCCGATCTCGCAGCCGCGCAATCTCGTCGGAGGCCAGCTGATCTCCGCCGCCATCGGGTTCGGGACGCTCGCGGTGACGGGGAGCAACGGGTGGGGCGCGGCCGTCGCCGCCGGTCTCTCGCTGGGGGCGATGATGCTCACGCACCTCTCCCACTCCCCCGCCGCCGCCACGGCGGTGATCGTCGTGCTGCAGGCCCCGCACCCCGTCCCCTTCCTCTCCCTGCTCGCGCTGGGCACCGGGCTGCTGGTCGCCGTCGGACTGCTGCCGGGCCGGATCGGCGGACACCCCGTGCGCTACCCGCAAAGCTGGTGACCGCGGGCCCGTAGCTGTTAGTGTTCTTGGACCTTTCGCTTGATCGAGGAGAACGAACATGGCGGTGGACGACGACATCTCCGGGTGATGACCCGGCTCTCACAGGCCAGCGGCCGGTGCGCGGATGCATCGCCGGAGTGGCCTCACAGTCGTCCCCTTTCCTGTTCCGGGCAGCCGTATCGGTCTGTCCGTCTCCCACGCGAGGTCTGCTTCCGTGTCCGACGCTTCGGTCGTCAGCTCGAACCTGTCCTTCTCCTGGCCCGACGACACCCCGGTGTTCGACGGCCTCTCCTTCTCCGTGCCGACGGGCCGCACCGGTCTCGTGGCCCCGAACGGCGCGGGCAAGAGCACCCTTCTCAAGCTGATCGCCGGTGAGCTGAAGCCGACCGGCGGCTCGGTGACCGTGCACGGTGTGCTCGGCCATCTCCCCCAGAACCTGCCGCTGGCCGGCTCGCTCACCGTGGCCGAGGTGCTCGACGTCGCCGAGATCGTCCGTGCCCTGGACGCCGTCGAGTCCGGGGATGTGAGCGAGGAACACTTCACCGTCATCGGCGACGACTGGGACATCGAGGAGCGCACCCGCGCCGAACTCGACTCCCTCGGCCTCGGTGCCCTCGGTCTCGACCGGCGTCTCGACACGCTCAGCGGCGGTCAGATCGTCTCCCTGGGGCTCGCCGCCCAGCTGCTGCGCCGACCCGATGTGCTGCTCCTCGACGAGCCGACCAACAACCTCGACCTCGACGCACGCCGCCACCTGTACGACGTGCTGGAGCGCTGGAACGGCTGCCTGCTGCTGGTCAGCCACGACCGCGCACTCCTCGAACGCATGGAGCGGATCGCCGAACTGCACCACGGTGAACTGCGCTGGTACGGAGGCAACTTCACCGCGTACGAGGAGGCGGTGAGCGCGGAACAGGACGTCGCCGAGAAGAACGTCCGCAACGCCGAACAGGAGGTCAAGCGCGAGAAGCGGGAGTTGCAGCAGGCCCGTGAGCGCGCCGAGCGGCGTGCGAGCAATGCCGCGCGCAACCTGAAGAGCGCCGGACTGCCCAAGATCTTCGCGGGGACCATGAAGCGTGGCGCCCAGGAGTCCGCGGGCCGGGCCGGGCAGACGCACGCGGCCCGCGTCGGCGATGCCAAGGCACGTCTCGACGAGGCGGAGCGCGCCGTGCGCGATGATCCGCGCCTCGTCCTCGATCTGCCCGACACCAAGGTGCCCGCGGGCCGCACCCTCGTACTGGCCGAGCACGCGCAGGTCCGCCACGGCGAGCGGGACCTGTTCTCCGCCGGGGGCCTCGACTTCGCGGTGCGGGGTCCTGAGCGCATCGCGCTGACGGGTCCCAACGGGGCGGGGAAGACGACCCTGTTGCGGCTCGTGAGCGGTGATCTCCAGCCGAGCGGGGGCAGCGTGAAGCGGGCCGACGGCCGGATCGCCTATCTGTCTCAGCGTCTGGACCTGCTCGACCCCGAGCGCACCGTCGCCGAGAACTTCGCCGCGTTCGCGCCGGGGCGCCCGGCGGCGGAGCGGATGAATCTGCTGGCCAGGTTCCTGTTCCGCGGCCCGCGCGCCCAGCTGCCGGTCGGGGTGCTGTCCGGCGGGGAGCTGCTGCGGGCCACCCTGGCCTGCGTGCTGTGCGCGGAGCCGGCCCCGCAGCTGCTGCTCCTCGACGAGCCGACGAACAACCTCGACCTGGTCGGCGTCGGCCAGCTGGAGAGCGCGCTCGGCTCCTACCAGGGCGCGTTCATGGTGGTCAGCCACGACGAGCGGTTCCTCGCGCGGATCGGAGTGGAGCGCGGGCTGCGGCTCGCGGGCGGCAAGCTGACCGAGGTGGGGGCGCCCGAGATGTGACCCGCCGGCGTGACGACATGGCCCGCCCGAGGTGTACGCCCGGCGGGCCCCACCGCTGCTCACGTCGGACGGAACACAGCTCATGGCCACGACCGCCCTCATCGCCCACGACCTGATCCGCACCCTCGGCACCCGCCGCGTGCTCGATGGTGTGTCGCTCACCGCCGCTCCCGGCCGCCGCATCGGCCTGATCGGCGAGAACGGGGTCGGCAAGTCGACCCTGCTGCGCCTGCTCGCCGGCGTCGACACACCCGACTCCGGCAGCGTCGTACGGCCGCCCGACCTCGGCTTCCTCCAGCAGGAGGCGCCGTACGAGGCCACGACGACGATCGCGGACGTGCTGGCCGACGCGCTGCGCGAGACCCGCGCCGCACTCGCCGAGCTCGACCGGATCGGCGACGAGCTCGCCCGGACACCGGAGGACTCCGACACGTATCCGGAACTCCTCGCCACCTATGGGCAGTTGCTTGAGGATGCCCGGGAACGCGAGGCATGGGACGCGGACCGGCGCGCCGAGATCACCCTCGCCGGGCTCGGCCTCGGGTCGCTCGCCCACACCCGCGCCCTGGGTTCGCTCTCCGGTGGCCAGCGCGGGCGGCTCTCCCTGGCGGCGCTGCTCGCGCGCCGCCCCGCCGCGCTACTGCTCGACGAGCCGACGAACCATCTCGACGACGACGCCGCGCTGTTCGTGGAAGAACAGGTGCGGGCACTGCCCGGCGTGGTCGTCCTCGCCAGCCACGACCGGGCGTTCCTCGACGCCGTCTGCACGGACCTTGTCGACCTCGATCCGGCAGTGGAGGGGCCCGTGCGGTTTGGCGGCAACTACAGCGCCTACCTCGGGGAGAAGCGAGCAGAGCGGGGGCGGTGGGAGCGGCGATTCGCCGAGGAACAGGAGGAGTTGGTCGCGCTGCGGCACGCGGCCGGTGTCTCGGCGCGCCGCGTCGCCCCGGACCGTGCTCCGCGCGACAACGAGAAGATGGGGTACGGCGTCCGCGCCAACCGGGTGCAGAGTCAGATCTCACGCCGGGTCCGTAACGCCACCCGGCGCCTGGAGGAGTTGGAGCGCACCCAGGTCGCCGCGCCTCCCCCGCCGCTGCGCTTTCGGCCCGACCGCCTCGCCGACAGGTGGTCGGGCGAGGGCGAGGACATCGATGAGCCGCTGGTGTCCCTGCGGGCGGTCGATGTTCCGGGACGGCTCACCCTGGACCGGCTCGACGTCACGCCCGACGACCGCCTACTGGTCACGGGTGCCAACGGCAGTGGGAAGTCAACCCTGTTGGCGGTTCTTGCCGGGCAGCTGACGGCGCGCGGCGGGACACGGCGGCGGGCGGGACTGTCGGTGGGGCTGCTCGCCCAGGACTCCGTGTTCGCGCGGCCCGAGCGCACCGCCCGGGACACGTACGCGCAGGAGCTCGGGTTCGCGCGGGCCGAGGCGGTGCCGCTGGCCGGGCTCGGCCTGCTGGGCCCGGCCGACCTCGGCAAGCCCGTGGGCCGGCTTTCGGTCGGCCAGCGGCGCCGGCTCGCGCTCGCGCTGCTCGTGGCGGATCCGCCGGAGCTGCTGCTGCTCGACGAGCCGACGAACCATCTGTCCCCCACGCTGTGCGACGAGTTGGAGGACGCGCTGGGCGCGGGGCCCGGCGCCATCGTCGTCGCCTGCCACGACCGCCGGCTGCGCGAACGCTGGCAGGGCCGGGAGATCCGCCTCGTACGGGACGCACACGAAGGATCGTGACTTAGGGCGAGATCACGGGTCCAGGGGTGCCATTCACGCCAAACAGCCCCACCTTTCACGCATCCTTCGACCCGAAACACCCCGTTAACCCACGAGCCACCTTTGCAGAGTTAACCTGTCTCTTGACCATCAGTTGACCGTACGTTGGCTATCTCTTGGTGAGAGATATGCGAGGGGAAACCATGTCCCGAGGTGGGAGCAAGCGCACAGCGATGGCCTTTGTCATCGCCCTGCTGCTGTCGCTCCCCCTGCTCGCGTCCGGACATTCGTTCGCTTCCGCACATACCCCGGTCGCGGCGCCGGCCGACGCGAAGGCCTGCCACGGCGACGGGACAGCCCCCCAGGGGCCCGCCGAAGCGGTCCGTACCCGCGACCGCCATCGGACGGCCGCGGGCTCGTCCCAGCTTCCCCACCCCGACGCCGAGTCACTCGCGCCGCGCATCACCGCCGCATCGGCGATCGCACCACACGCCTCGTACGCCAGACCGGTCAGATCCATCGACGAGCTGACAGCGGCGTCCCTTCAGGTCTTCCGCTGCTGATTCCCGACAGCTGTTCCCCCACCTGTCCTGCCCGTCCGACGCGCCCTGCCGGCGCGCCAGGAGGAATCACCACACATGCAGCCCCTCATCGACAACGCCCGCACGTTCGGCCGGCGCCCTGAGGAGTTCGCCAGTCACGCCGACGGCCAGTCCCCGCAGGTCCTGTTCATCACCTGCTCCGACTCTCGCGTCGTGCCGGCCCTGATCACGGGCGCGCGCCCCGGTGAGCTGTTCGAGCTCCGCACCGCGGGCAACATCGTGCCCCCGTACGCCAATGGCAGCCCCTGCGGGGAGACCGCCACCATCGAGTACGCCGTGGAAGTCCTCGGCGTCCAGGACATCGTCGTGTGCGGGCACTCGCACTGCGGGGCGATCGGCGCGCTGGTGCGCGGCGACGACCTCGCGGCCGTGCCCGCCGTCAGGGACTGGCTCGCGCACGCCGCGGACGAGCCCGGCGCGTGCGATCCGGCCGACGTCACCGTCTCCTCGGCCGTCCAACAGCACGTCCTCGCCCAGCTGCTCAGGCTGCGCTCCTACCCGTGTGTGGAGCGCGGGCTCGCCGACGGCCGCCTCACGCTGCGCGGCTGGTACTACGAGGTGCACACCGGCGGCGTCCGCGAACACCGTGTCGACACCGACGCGTTCGAGACTCTGTGAGCGCCACCGTGACCGAACCCACCCCCCACACCCCGACTCCCAAGTTCCCTCATCTCAAGGCGGACTTCACCGCCTCGCTCGTCGTGTTCCTGGTGGCACTTCCGTTGTGCGTCGGCGTGGCCGTCGCCTCCGGTGTGCCCGCCGAACTCGGTTTGATCACCGGCATCGTCGGCGGCATCGTCACCGGCCTGATGCGGGGCAGCAGCCTCCAAGTGTCGGGGCCTGCCGCCGGGTTGACCGTGCTCGTGTACGAAGCGGTGCGCGAGTTCGGTCTGCCGGTCCTTGGTGTCATCGTGCTGGCGACCGGCCTCTTGCAGATCGCGATGGGCGCGCTGAAGGTGGGCCGCTACTTCCGGGCCATCTCGGTGTCGGTCGTCGAGGGCATGCTCGCCGGCATCGGCCTGGTCCTGATCGCGGGCCAGCTGTACTCGGTACTCGACGCCAAGGCCCCGGAGTCCGGGATCGGCAAGATAGCGGGGCTCCCGGAGGCGTTCCTCGACGCGCTCGGCAGCACCAGTGCGCTGGCCTCGCTCGCCCTGGGCGCCGGGACCGTCGCGATCCTCGTGTTCTGGAAGCACATGCCGCGCAAGGCGCGCGTCGTTCCCGGTCCGCTCGCCGCGGTGGGCCTGGCCATGCTGGCGGCGTTCGTGTTCGACGCGCCCGTCACCATGGTCGAGGTCAACGGTCTGCTCGGCTCGATCCAGCCGCCGCCGCTCGAGGCGTTCGGTGAGCTCCTCTCCGTCGGTGTGCTCGGCATGCTCGTGGCGTTCACGCTGATCGCCTCGGCGGAGTCGCTGTTCAGCGCGGCGGCCGTGGACCGGATGCACGACGGTCCGCGCACCGCGTACGACAAGGAGCTGCTCGCCCAGGGCGCGGGCAACGCGGTGTGCGGCGTGCTCGGCGCGCTGCCGATGACCGCGGTGATCGTGCGCAGCTCGGCCAATGTGCAGGCGGGCGCCAAGACGAAGGCTTCGCGGGTCATGCACGGCGTATGGCTGCTGCTGTTCGCCGCGCTGCTGCCCGCGCTGCTCGCCTTCATCCCGATCCCGGCCCTCGCGGGTGTGCTGGTCCACGCCGGGGCGAAGCTGGTGCCCGTACGGGCACTGGTGAAGCTCTGGCGCGACCATCGCGGTGAGGCGCTGATCCTGGTCGTCACCGCGGTGTCGATCGTGGCGGTCAGCATGTTCGAGGGCGTGCTCATCGGCCTCGCCCTGTCGATCGTGAAGACCGCCTGGGAGGCCTCGCACATCAAGCTGGAGATCATAGACAAGGGCGCGGGCCCGGTGCAGGCTCACCTGTCCGGCAACGCGACGTTCCTCAAGCTGCCGAAGATCCTCGACAGCCTGGAGGCACTCCCGCAGGACCGCCCCGTGGAGCTGAACCTGTCCGGCCTCCACCACCTGGACCATGCGTGCCGCACGGCCCTGGAGAACTGGGCGGAACGCCACAGCTCCGCGGAGACGGAACCGGTGAAGGTGACATCGACCTGACCCCGCTGCGAAAGCCCCGACTCCCTTGCCACGCAAGGGAGTCGGGGCTTTCGCGCGCCGTTCGTACCCGAACGCTCAGCTGTGTGACGGGAGTTCGGCGCAGGTGGAGGTCGCGGGTTCGCCGGAGAGGCGGTCGGTGAGCCAGGTGATCGCCGGGCCCTGGTCGGTGAGGAGCGGGGCGAAGTGGTTGATCAGGGCGCGGCCGACGTCCGGGAGTTTCACCGGCTTGTATGTGACCTGGGCTCCGCGGCCGCACCAGTCGACGGCCAACTGGCGGGCCTGGCCGTGCGGGACGAGGTTGTCGCTGACACCTGTGGCGACGCGCACCGGGCTCTGCGGCTCGATGGTGCCGATGCGCTGCTGGTCGAGGAACTCCTGGAGGCGGGGTTCGGCCTTGATGATGTCTTCGAGGGTCTGGCCGTCCTTCGTCCAGGCCGAGCTCTTCTTCGACGAGTAGCCGAGGATGGCGTCGCCGACGCACGCCGTGGAGAAGTCCTTCAGGGCGGCCCGCCCCTTGTCGTTCAGGTGCTTGTCGGCGATCGCCTGAAGCTCCGGGTCCGACTGCAGGAACCCGTTGAGCGACCAGCCGAGCGCGCCGACGAGGTCGGTTCCGTCGATGGCCTTGGTGGTCGCGGTCAGGTCGGCGGGCGGCGCTCCCGCGTACGTGCCCGAGAGCGTGACTTCGGGCGCGTAGGTGGGCTGGAGTTCGGCGGCGGCCGCGGTGGCGCCGCCGCCCTGGCTGTAGCCGAAGAGGCCGACCCGCGAGCCGCTGGTGATCGTGGCGTCCTTGAGGGCGCGGGCGGCCCGCACGGCGTCGAGCACGGCGTGCGCCTCGTCGAGCCGGTTCACGTAGGTGTGCAGGCGGTCCGTGGCGCCCAGGCCGATGTAGTCGGTGACGACGACGGCGACGCCCTTCGCGAGGAGCCGGTAGATCGCCAGGTCCTCGTAACCGGCAACCAGTGTCCGCCCGTTGATGCGCAGAGGGTGCTCGAGACCCATCGACGCCGCGCACTGGTCGCCCTGCCCCTGCGTGCCGGGGGCGAGTGCCACGAGTGGGCGGGGGCCGGAGCCGCGCCACTTGGCGCTGGGCTCGATGTACGCCCCCGTGGACGCGGCGGGCTTCCCGTTGGAGTCGGTGGTCTTGTACATGATGCGGGTCGCCTTGCCGGGCAGCGGTCCGTTCAGGCCGGGCAGGCTGAGGGCGAGCGGGAGCCCCTCGCTGCGGATCAACGACCCGTTGGCGCCGGGCAGTTCGGCCGGCGGGTTGTAGAACGCGGGGATCGTGACACCGCGCGAGACCGTGTCACCGGAGGTCTCCGCTCCGGTGGCTGCCGCGGCGGGCACGGCCTGCGCACCGACACACGCGGCGAGGGTGACAGCGGCGGCCAGTAGGCGGGTGGGGGCGGCGGGCATGGCGAACCTCCGGTCTACGGGCGGGAGTCGACCCCCGCCTGGCGGCTGTCGGCCGGAAAATCGGGCAGGCCGACGGCGCGTCCGGAGCGGTCGTCCCACCGCCACCGCGCGCCTTGCCGGACGCTATCCAGACAACCGTTACCGCGGGTAGCACCGGGAACGTTACGGTTCAGTAACTTACGGCCGCACCGTGATCCCGAGGAGGTCACCGACCGTGCGGACCACACCGTTCTCGGTGTTGGCCGGGGCGCGCAGCCGGGCGCGGACCAGGACGTCGGGGTGGGCGTTGGCCATGGCGTAGGACCAGTCGGCGGTGTCCAGCATCTCCAGGTCGTTGCGGTAGTCGCCGAACACCACGGTCTGCGCGGGGGTGACACCCAGGGCGTCCTGGAGCCTGCGGACGGCGGCACCCTTGTTCGCGGCGGGGTTCATGACGTCGATCCAGTGCCGGCTGGAGACGACGACCTGGTGGGAATCGGCGAGCGGCGCGAGGAGCGGGGCGGTGGTGTCCTGCGCGTTGCCGAAGTCGAAGAGCGCGACCTTGACGAACTCGTCCTCGACGGCGGTGGCGTCGGCGACGATCTCGTGGGCGGCGTAGTACTTGCGGACCTGCGTCATGAACGCCTCGTCGGAGCGCTCCACGTAGGCGGACCGCTTCCCGCAGACGACGACGCCCACGTCGGCCCCGCCCTCGTCGACGAGGGCGCGCACCGACTTCACGATCCACTCGACGACGCCCCGCTCCAGCGGGTCGGAGCTGACCTCGACGCCGCCGCGCACGACGTACGCGCCGTTCTCCGCGACGTAGACCATGCCGCTGTCGTCGACGGCTTCGAACTCGGCGGCGAGCGTCGCGTACTGCCGTCCGCTGGCGGGGCAGAAGGCGATGCCGCGACGGTTCATTTCGGCCAGGAGCGGCCAGAGGGAATCCGGTATCTTCCCGTCGCCGTCCAGGAGCGTGCCGTCCATGTCGGTGACGACCAGGCGGATGTCGGGCAGGGTGGCGGCGGCCGCCTGGTGCTGGGTGTTCACGGTGGTTCCTGGTTCGGTGGTGCGGGCCGCGGGACCCCGGGCGCGGGCGCGGCACCACCAGTCTAAAAGGGCCACCCTCCCCGCCCTGACCGGCCAACACTCTTGATCATGCGCACGCCCGCGCCGTACGGTTCCGGCACTCACCCCCGCGCGGGACCAACCCAACCTGGAGCACGCCATGCCCCGATTCACGCTGGATGGCACCGTTTTGCGGTACGACGATCTCGGCCCCGCGGACGGCGTCGCGGTCGTGCTGATCCACGGGCATCCGTTCAACCGGACCCTGTGGGCCACCCAGGCGGAGGCGCTCGCGGCGGCCGGGTACCGGGTACTCACGCCCGATCTGCGCGGCTACGGCGAGAGCGATGTCACTCCGGGGCAGGTGCTGCTGGCGCGCTTCGCGGACGACATCGCCGCACTCCTGGACGAGCTGGGCCTCGACACCGCCGTGGTCGGTGGTGTGTCCATGGGCGGCCAGATCGCCATGGAGTTCCACTTGCGGCACCCGGACCGCACCCGCGCGCTCGTCCTGTCCGACACCTCAGCGCCGCCCGAGACCCCCGAGGGCAAGATCCACCGCAACCGGCTCGCGGTGCGGCTGCTCGCCGAGGGCATGGGCGGGTACGCGAGCGAGGTCATCGACAAGATGCTCGCGCGCTACAACGTGGCCGCGCTGCCGGAGGTCGCCGCGCATGTCCTCGGCATGATGCAGGTCACCGACCCGCGCGGGGCCGCGGCGGCGCTGCGCGGCCGTGCCGAGCGCCCCGACTACCGGGACAGCCTCGCGGCGGCCCGGGTTCCCGCCCTCGTCGTCGTCGGCGCGGACGACGTGTACACGCCGGTCCCGGACGCCGAGGAGATCGTGAAGCTGGTGCCGGACTCGGTGCTGCGGGTGATCGACGGGGCCGGGCACCTGCCGGGCGTGGAGCAGCCCGAGCTGTTCAACGCCGTGCTCCTGGACTTCCTCCGCGACCGCTGCCCGACCGGATAGGGCAGGGCTGTGACCCGTTCCGCGAGCGACCGGCTGCTCGACGCGCTCGGCGCCTTCGACCAGCAACACCCGTCGCTCACACTGACCCAGCTCGCGCACCGCGCCGATCTTCCGCTGCCCACGGCGCACCGGCTCGTCGGCGCGCTCTCCCGCTGGGGCGCCCTGGAGCGCGACGACGCGGGGAACTACCACGTGGGGCTGCGCCTGTGGGAGATCGCGGCGCTCGCCCCGCGCGGTCTCGGCCTGCGCCAGGCGGCGCTGCCGTTCCTCGAGGACCTGTACGAGGCCACGCACGAGAACGTGCACCTGGCCGTGCGCGACGGCCGTGAGGTCGTCTACATCGAGCGCCTGTCGGGTCGTTCGGCCGTGGGCGTGCACTCGCGGGTCGGCGCACGCTGGCCGCTGCACGCGACGGGCGTGGGCCTGGTGCTGCTCGCGCACGGCGGCCTCGATCTGCAGGACCGCTACCCGGAGGGCGGGCTCGACGCGTTCACCCCGTACACCGTCACCGATCCGGTGCGGCTGCGCCGGATGCTGGCCGAAGTGCGGCGCGTGGGCGTCGCGGTGAGTGACCGTCAGGTCACCGACGACGCGCTGTCGGTGGCGGCGCCGGTGCGCGGTCCGCGTGGGGATGTCGTCGCCGCGGTCTCCGTCGTCGTACCGGTCGAGGGCGCGCGGACGCCTGCGCTGATTCCGGCGGTGCAGTTGGCCGGACGCGGCATTTCGCGTGCTCTGGGGTGGCAACCCGTCTCGAGCGTGCCCCCGGCTTCCGTCTGACGGAAGTGCCGTTGTGGGGCTGTGGTCCAGCTCACCACTGTGGTCGGTGACGCGCGGCGACGGTGCCGCGCGCGGTGACTGGAGGGACGCCCGTCATGACCGGCAACTCGTCTTACTCGGACTTCGCCCGCGATCAGTGGTACGTCGCCGCGTGGTCCAAGGAGGTGGGCCGGGAGCTGCTCGGCCGCACGATCCTCGGCGAACCGATCGCCTTCTACCGCACCGAGGCCGGGGAGCCGGTCGCGCTCGCGGACCGCTGTGTGCACCGCCGCTATCCGCTGTCGGCGAGCGGGCTCGACGGGGACCGGGTGGTGTGCGGATACCACGGGTTCACCTACGACACGACGGGCACGTGTGTGTTCGTGCCGGGGCAGAAGCGGGTGCCGCGGACAGCACGGGTGAGTTCGTACCCGGTCGCCGAGGTCGACGGGATGGTGTGGGTGTGGGTCGGTGACCCGGAGCGGGCCGACGCGTCCGTCATCCCACGCGCCCCGCACCTGGTCGCGGACGGTTTCGTGACCGTGGAGGGCATGGAGCCGATCGACGCGGACTTCATGCTCCTGGTCGACAACCTCATGGACCTCTCCCACGAGACGTATCTGCACGGCGGTTACATCGGCACGCCCGAGGTCGCCGAGACACCCATCGCAACGGAGGTCGACGAGGAGTCCGGGATCGTGCGGGTGTCGCGACACATGAAGGACGCCGAGTGCCCGCCGTTCTACGCCCGTTCCACCGGCATCGAGGGCCGCATCGACCGGCGCCAGGACATCGAGTACCACGCGCCGTGCCTGTATCTGCTGCACAGCACGATCAGCCCGTCGGGGCAGGAGACACCCGCGTTCCGCACAGAGATCACGTATGCGATCACGCCGTCATCGCCGGGCAAGGTGTACGACTTCTGGGCGGTGTCGCGGGACTTCGCGACCGAGGACGATGAAGTGACCACGTTCCTAAGGGACTTCAACCACACCGTCGTCATGCAGGACGTGGACGCGCTCAATCTGTTGCAGCGCACCCTGGACACCGAGCCGGAGGGTTACCAGGAGCTCAGCATCAACATCGACACGGGCGGGCTGGCCGCGCGCCGCATCCTCGGGAAGCTGGCGGCGCGGTGAACAGGCCCGTCTACCGCATCGAATGGCTCCCCGGCACCGACCTCCTCGACGGCCGCTGCCACTGCGGCGCGCAGGCCATGAGTGAGGACCCGGTCAGCATGTGGGAGTGGATGCTCGCCCACCCGGACCACCCGCAGGCCCCCGATCAGAAGGACCGCACCTCGTGAGCGACCCGCTCGACCGCCCCGACACGTACGACCTCGTCGTCGCCGAACGCCGCCCGGAGGCCGACGGCGTCGTCTCGCTGCTGCTGCGCCGCCCGGACGGTGCTCCGCTGCCCGTGTGGGAGGCGGGCGCGCACATCGACCTGCTGCTCATGGAAGGGCTCGAGCGCCAGTACTCGCTGTGCGGTGGTGACGCCCGCTCCTGGCGGATCGCCGTGCTGCGCGAGCGGGACGGGCGGGGTGGCTCGGCGCATGTGCACGGCGAGCTTCAGGAAGGCGCGGCGGTACGTGCCCGCGGGCCGCGCAACCACTTCCGGCTCGAACCGGCACCCGCATACCGGTTCGTCGCGGGCGGCATCGGCATCACGCCGATCGTGCCGATGCTGTCCGCGGCGGCCGACCAGAAGGCGGAGTGGTCCCTGCATTACGGGGGCCGTTCCCGCTCGACGATGGCGTTCGCCGAGGAGTTGACCGCCCGGCACGCAGGCGGGCGGCTCGAACTCGTCGAGGGCCTGCTGGACCTCCCTGCGGTCCTCGCGGATCTGCGACCCGGTGAACTCGTCTACGCCTGCGGTCCCGAACCGCTGCTGGCCGCCGTCGAGGAGCTGGTGCCGGCCGAGGCGCTGCGCACGGAGCGGTTCAACCCGACGGAGGCCGACACCAGTGGTGACACGGCCTTCGTGGTCGACCTCGCGTCCTGCGGGCGGACGTTGAAGGTCCCGGCCGACCGGACGATCCTCGCCACGTTGCAGGAGGCCGGGATCCAGGTGCTGTACTCCTGCGCCGAGGGTACGTGCGGCACCTGCGAGACGGATGTGATCGCCGGGGAGGTCGACCACCGCGACAGTGTGCTCACGGCGGCCGAGCGGGACGCCAACGAGACGATGATGGTGTGCGTCTCGCGGGCGAAGGGCGAGCGGCTCACGCTGGATCTGTGACCGCCGCGTCCGTGACCGCCTCGGCCTCCGGTTGCGTCGCGTGTTCCGCGCGGCGCAGCAGCGTGGCCGCCACCAGGCCTCCGGTCAACACGGCAGCCGCGCCCACGAGTTGACCGGTCTCCAGAGCCGAGCTGAAGGAGCGTGTCACCGTGTGCCGTTCGGCCGCCGAGTCGGTCGCGGCGAGGGCGGCGGGCAGCGAGGCCGCGGCCACCGGTACGAGCGCGGAGAAGCGGGCGCTGAGCACGGCGCCGAGGACGGCGACGCCGATTCCGCTGCCGAACTCGGTGACCGTGCCCTGGATGCCGGCCCCGGCCCCCGCCTTCTCGCGGGGGATCGCGCCCATCACGGCGACGGCCATCGCCGGGTTGGCGAACGCGCAGCCCACACCCATGAGGACGAGCCCGACGAGCAGGCCCCCGTACCCGTCCACGACCCGCCCGGCGAGGGCGACCGCGGCGAGTCCGCAGGCGAGGAGGGTCATGCCGACGGCCACGGACCCCGGGATGCCGAGCCGCTTGCTCAACCGGGCCGACACTCCGGTGAAGTTGAGCAGCACGACGGTGAGCGCGAAGGGCGCGGTGCGCAGCCCGGCCTCCAACGGGCCGTAGCCCAGGACGAATTGGAGCTGCTGCGTGAGCAGGAAGAGCGCTCCCCCGCTGCCGAACGTGATCAGTACGGCGCCGATCACGGCCCCGGTGAACGTCGGGTTGCGGAAGAAGCTCATGTCGAGCATGGGGTCGCGTACGTGCCGTTCCCACAGCACGAACCCGGTCAGCGCGCACACCCCGAGCCCCGCGCCCGCGAGCACGTACGGGGAGGACCAGCCGTGGTCGGGTCCCGAGACGACGGCGTAGACGAGCGAGGCCATCGCGACCGTCGACAGGAGTGCGCCCAACAGGTCGGGGCGGTGGCTCTGTTCGGCCCGGCTCTCCGGCACGAGGACGCCGACGGCGCACAGGCCGAGCAGCACGACGGGCACGTTGACCATGAAGAGCGAGCCCCACCAGAAGTGGGCGAGGAGAACGCCGCCGACCAGCGGTCCCGCCGCGAAACCGAGGGCGTTGACGGCGGCCCAGACGCCGATGGCGCGGACGCGTTCGTCGTCGTCGAAGACCTGCACGGCCACCGCGAGGGTGGTGGTCAGCAGGAGGGCGCCACCCACGCCCATGCCGGCGCGCGCGGCGATCAACTGGCCGGTGTTGTGGGCGAGTGCGGCGGCGAGGGAGCCCGCGCCGAACAGTACGAGACCGCTCAGAAGCAGCTTCTTGCGGCCGTAGCGGTCGGCGGCGGCGCCCGCCGCGAGCAACAGTCCCGCCTGCACGAGCACGTACGCGTTGATGATCCACTGGACGTCGGCGGTGTCGGCGCCGAGGTCGGCGGTGAGGGTGGGGACGGCGACGTTGAGGATCGTGTTGTCGAGGATGACGACGAGTTGCGCGAGGCAGATCACGCCGAGGATGAGCCAGCGGCGCGGGTCCCTCGGCCGGGCGGGCGCGGGGGCGGTCGGCTGCTCGGCGGCGGGCGTCGCCGTCATGCGGGCTCCTTGTGGGCAGGCGGAGAACACGGGGGCCATCCCGTTGGTTAGGTAACCCTAACTCAACGGATGGCTCGCGTCCGCCCCACCCCACCAGGGCCTATAGCGTGCGATGCATGATGTGCAGCCCGACCCTGCCGTGCCGCGGGTGCTCGAACGCCGCGGGCACCGTGCCGAGGATCGTGAAGCCGAGCGAAGTCCACAGCCGGACGGCCGGGTTGGTCTCGACGACGGCGTTGAAGACCATGGCGCGGTAGCCGTCCGCCGTCGCCGTGGTGAGGACGTGTTCGGCCAGCGCCCGGCCGTGCCCGTGGCCGCCGTGGTCGGGGTCGACCATGAATCCGGCGTTGGCGATGTCCCGCGCCGGACCGCTGTAGTTCGGCTTCACGTACGCGCTCGCGACGACGTCACCCGCGTCGTTCTCCAGGACGTGGACGCGCTTGCCCGCGCCCTCGGTCCACAGGGCGCGAGCCTCGGGCTCGCTGGTGTCGGGGTCCCAGGCGTAGGTCTCGCCCGCGCGCACGATCCGCCGCCAGAACGGCCAGATCCGCTCCCAGTCCCCGTCCCGGATGTCTCTGATCTTCATGGTGCGGAGTCTGGCACGGGCCGGGCCGCCCTGCCGCCGCTGCGGGGACGCGCTGCTCCTGGGGGACAGAGGACCTTCTGCGGGGATCAGAAGGGATACGGCGCGATCTGCGGGCGGACGGTCACCCACTGCGTCTCGGTGAACGCCTCGATGTTGGCCTGCGCGCCGCCGAACCGGGAGCCGTTGCCGGAGTCGCCGACGCCGCCGAAGGGCGCGCCCGGCTCGTCCATGACGGTCTGTTCGTTGATGTGCACCTTCCCGGAGTGGATCCGGTCGGCGAGGGTCATGGCGGTGCCGACATCGCCGAGGATGCCGACGGACAGGCCGTACGGCGAGGCGTCGACGATGCGGGCCACCTCGTCGAGGTCCCGGTAGGCGCGCACGGGCGCGACGGGTCCGAAGATCTCCTCGCGCCAGGCAGGGCTGTCGTCGTCGAGGCCGGTGAGGACGGTCGCCGGGTAGTACGGGGCGTCGGGCTTGCCACCCGCGGCGATCTTCGCGCCCGCGGCGACGCTGTCGGTCACCACCTGGTCGATGTGGGCGAGTTGGCGGCCGTCGATGATCGGGCCGAGCGCGACGTCGCCGGCGGCGGGGTCACCGACGGGCAGCCGGTTCGCCTTCTCCGCGAGCAGCGCCACGTACTCGTCGACCTGCGACGCGTGGACGAGGTGGCGGCCGGTCGCCATGCAGATCTGGCCCTGGTGGAGGTACGAGCCGAACGCGCCGGCCGAGGCGGCGGCGGGGAGGTCGGCGCCGGGGAGGACGACGAGCGCGTTATTGCCGCCGAGTTCGAGGTGGACCTTCTTGAGGTTGCGGGCCGCGGCCTCACCGACCTTGCGTCCGGCGGCAGTTGACCCGGTGAAGGAGACCACGGAGACCTCGGGTGCCTCGACGGCGGCGGCGCCGACGCTCGCGTCGCCGGGCAGCAGGTGAAGCAGCCCCTCGGGCAGGCCCGCCTCCTCGAAGATGCGGACGATGGTGACACCACCGCACACCGCGGTACGCGGGTCCGGCTTGAGGAGCACGGCGTTGCCGAGGGCGAGCGCGGGCGCGACGGAGCGGATGCCGAGGATCAGCGGGAAGTTGAACGGCGCGATGACCGAGACGACGCCCGCGGGTACGCGGCGCGCGAACGACCAGCGGGGTTCGCCGCTGCTGAGCACGTCGCCGAGCGGGTGTGCGGGCAGGGCGGCGTCCTCGTAGCACTCGGCGGCGGCGAAGTCGGTCTCGACGGCGGCCTTGGCGCGGGTCGAGCCGGCCTCGCGGACGATCCAGTCCTTGATCTCCTCGGCGTGCTCGGCGAACAGGTCACCGGCCCTGCGCAGCACGGCGGCGCGCTCGGCGGGCGAGGTGCGGGCCCACTCCTGCTGGGCCTCGGCGGCCCGCTTGGCGGCGCGGGACACATCGTCGGCGGTGGCGCTGCCGATCGCACCGAGCCGCTGCCCGGTGGCGGGTTCGACGACGGCGGACGTGCCCCCGCTGCCCGCGGTCCAGCCGTCGAGGTGGATCCGCTCGTGCCATACGGGGTTTTCGAGGAGAGTCATGTTCACTCCGGTGAGGTGGGGTGGGTGTCGACCTGGATGAGGCGGGGCCCATCGGTCGCGGTCTTCTTCAACTGCTCGCGCAGATCGGCGAGTTCGGTGACGGCGGTGGCGGGCACCCCGTAGCCCGCGGCGAGCGCGGTGAAGTCGAGGCCGGGGATCTCGGTGCCCGGCACGTCCGGGGTGTCGAGCAGTGTCCCGAACCAGCGCAGCGCACCGTACGTACCGTTGCGCAGGATGACGAAGGTGACGGGCACCTGTAGTGGGCGGCGCTCCACAGCGCCGTGATCCCGTAGTTGGCGGAGCCGTCCCCGACGACCGCGACGACCGGACGCTCCGGGTCACCCATCGCCGCGCCGACGGCTGCGGGCAGCCCGAAACCGAGTCCGCCGGAGGCCGGGAAGAAGTAGGAGCCGGGGCGCCGCAGGTCCATCTGCCGCCACCAGGCACCGTTGGTGGAGGTCGACTCGACGACGTAGCGGGTGTCGGCCGGCCGGGTGTCGCGGAGCGCGGCGAAGACCTCCTCGGGGTGGAGGACGGCGCCTCCGGAAGCGGTGGCGGGTTCGGGCGGAGGCGTGAACTCCCTTGACCCGATTGTCCGTTGTGGCAGCCGTGTCATCAGCGCCGTCAGTACAGGCCCCGGATCGGCGACCAACGCCTCCCCCGTCGGCGCGCGGGCAGCGGCGCCCGCGTCGTCGGTGACCTGGATCAGCCGGGCGCCATCCGGCAGGTAGGGGCCCGGCACGTGCTGGTGGTAGCGGAAGACGGGCGCTCCGACGACGAGCACGAGGTCGTGCCCGGCCAGCGCCGACGACACGGAGCCGATCCCGGCGGGCAGCACACCACGCAGCAGCGGGTGCCTGTTGGGGAACGGGAGGCGGTGCGGGGAGGGCGCCACCCACACCGGCAGGTCAAGGTGTTCGGCGCAGGCCACGGCCAGGTCGAAGTGTCCGGCGGCGTCGATGTCACCGCCGAGGACGAGAACAGGATTGCGGGCCGCGCCCACGTCCCGTACGAGGTCGTCGAGTTGCTCCGCATCGGGGGTGAGCCCGCGCCGCACCCGCCGCGCCAGGACGTCGCCGGCGTGGGGTGGGACCTCGGCGTCCCAGTCGTCGTACGGGACGGAGACATAGCTCGGGCGGCGCTGCAGCTCGGCCTCGAAGACCGCCTGGACCAGCGAGCGCGGGACGTCGGCGGCGCAGGCCGGTTCGGCGGCGTGCCCGACGAGCGGCCGCATCAGCTGCTGGGCGTCGACGTTGGCGAGCATCGCCTCCAGGCCGATGGTGGAACGCACCTGTTGCCCCGCCGTGAGGACCAGCGGCGAGCGCGCGTACACCGCGTTGGTGAGCGCGCCCATCGCGTTGCCGGAACCGGCCGCGGCGTGCAGGTTGACCAGTGCGGGACGGCCGGTCACCTGCGCGTATCCGTCGGCCATGCCGACGACGACGCCTTCGTGCAGTCCGAGGACGTAGCGGAAGGGCTCGGGGAGTCCCGCCAGGAAGGGCAGCTCGTTCGAGCCGGGGTTCCCGAAGATCGTGGTGAGGCCCTGGCGCTCGAGGAACGCGTGGGCGATCCGGCGTGCGGTCGGCATGCGCAGACTCCTCCTTGACCGGCGGTGATGTGGTTGATCCTAGAAATAAAGTCCACCGTGCTCCAATCAATGTTGCCTCTCGCCGCGGGTGGAGCGGATCCCGCTGTTCTCCGAGGGGCCGCGCCCGCACTCCGGCGCAGCGCTGGCCGGCGGACTTCATGCGGGACACGCTGGTCGAGCGACGCAGGCGTGAGCGGCGCCCGCCGGTGAGGGCGGGCGCCGCGGAGTCGGGTGTCGCGGGTCAGGCGTTGCGTGCCGTCTCCGGTCCCGTGATGCGCCGCAGCAGCGGCAGGGTGGAGGCGATGACGGCGAGGGAGACGACGATTCCGGCGAGGGTCAGGGCGTAGTAGCCCGTCCCCGGCGCTCGTATCGAGTAGTCGAACTGCGCCTGCAGGAACAGCTGCGCGGTCAGGAAGCCCATCCCGATGGCGAGCGCCGCGACGATCAGCAGCGGCGCCGCGCTCTCCAGGAGCACCACACGGCGCAGCGTGCTCAGCGGTACTCCGCTCAGCCGCAACAGGGCGAAGGGCCGCTTGCGTTCGTTCAGCCCGCCGGCGACCGCGACCGCCAGGCTGCATCCGGCGATCGGGAAGCTGACCACGATGACGATGGTGGCCAGTTGCCGGTATTCCTCGATGCCGCCCCACCGTTGCGCGTAGTCCTCGGCGACGGTATAGGGCGGCAGTGCGTGGGGGTACGCCGTGGTGAGGAGCGTGCGGGCCCCCTCGACCGCGGCGGTGGAGCCGTCCGTTGTCACCATGATCTGGCTCACCGGCAGGGACTCGAGGCGCTGCGCGCTGATCTTCGCCACGGGCCATACGTCGGGCCAGTCCCGGTCCTGCTGCACCCCCAGGCGGGAGAAGTCCGGGGGGATCGCGGCGGCTTCGGCCCCCGCCGGGCACTCGTTGTGCTCGGGCATCCGCGCCAGTTCGCGGCAGGAGACCAGGCCCGCAAGGATGTTGGGTTGCCCCTCTTGCGAGGTCGGTTCAGTGGGATCCGAAATACCGAGCGGATTCGTGCGGATCACCATGACGCTCTCGACGCCGGACATGGACTCCAGCTCCGACCGGGTCGCGGCGGGCAGTTCTGCCGGGAGCTTCGGCTTGGAGCCGGGCCCGAACTGCCGCTCATAGTGGGCGACCACCGAGCTGCCGAGCGACGCCTTGTCCTCGGGCACGCCGCTCTCCGCGACCACCGCGGTGATGATCCCGACCGCCGTACTGGTGACACAGAGCGCGAGTACGAGCCCGCTGACCGCGCGGAACCCGGCCTTCGGGTCGTCCGCGAGGCGCCGCCCCGCGACGAGCAGGGCAGGCCGCCGGGTGAAGCGGACCAGCAGCCGCGCCCCAGCCATCGTGAGCCACGGGCCGGCGAGGACGATGCCGACCAGGATCAGCAGGATGCCGGGGACGAAGGCGAGTATCTGGCCCGAGCTGTCCTCGGGAACGCGCCCGATGACCCACCACAACTGCCCGATGCCGAGCGCCAGCGGGATCAGCCGCCAGGCGCGCGGCGGACGGGGCGTGGCCCGGCGGCTGACGCCGAGCGGCGACACCCGCACCCGGCGCAGCGCCACACGCGCCGCGACCGCCGCGGCGACCGGCACGCCAACGGCGATGCCCAGCACGTCGACCGCGCCGAGCGACAGGTCCGCGGTGAAGAACGGGGTGCCGGTCAGGTTGGCCCGCGCCATCAGGGGCCGCAGGGCGTACCAGAGGGCGAAGCCCACCGCCGTACCGGCGACGGCGGCGACCGCGGCCTCGATCGTGGAGATCAGTGACACCTGGCCCGGTGTCGCGCCGACCAGGCGCATCGCGGCGAACCGCTGCTCGCGGCGGGCGGCGGCGAGGCGGCTCGCCGTGCCGGTCAGGATCAGCACGGGGAAGATCAGCGCCACGGCGACCACGGAGAGGATGAGCGCCATGCCCTCGGCGTTGATGCCGGCGGCGACGTCGCACTGGGGACCGTTGCAACTGCTGGGCGAGTGCGTCTCGATGGTCGTGACGCGCCGGGCCCCTTCCTTCCCCGCCAGTTCACCGGGGCGGTGTCCGACCACGACGAGCAGGGAGTCGGGTCCCGGCAGCGCGGAGCTGCCGATCGTGCCCGCCCGGCGGCCGGGGTAGCGGTCCGCCAACTCACCGGCGGGCCTGGCCTTGAGCAGTTCGGCGAGCGCCGGGGAGGCGTAGTACTCGCCGGGGCCCGGAAGGCGTGGCAGGCCCGGCGGCACCGGCGCGTTCGGCCCGGTGGACGCCACGTCGACGCGGCCGATGAGCCCGCCGTCGTAGTGGTCGGCCCGCAGCAGCCACCACAGTGGGTCGGCGTCCGCGGCCCGCGCGTCCCTGCTCTGGGTGAACTCGGCGCCGGTGTTGAGCCAGGCGTTGCGGTCGTTCTGCGTCCGGGTGGCCTGGATGGCGGCGAGCGTGGAGAGCAGCAGCGCGACACCCACCGCCACCGCGCCGGCGATCACGGTCAGTCGCATCAGGGCCTCACGGCCGCCCGCGACGGTGAGACGGAGCGCGAGCCGGATCATGAAACGGCCCGTCCGACGGAGAGCGAAGTCACCCTGCCGTCGCGGACGATGACCTCGCGGTCGGCGAAGGCGGCGACGCGCGGCTCGTGGGTGACGAGGACGACCGTGGTGCCCTGCTCGCGGGCGGAGCCGACCATCAGGTCCATCATCTGTTCCCCGGTGAGCGAGTCGAGGGCTCCGGTGGGCTCGTCGGCGAAGAGCACTCGGGGCCTGGCGACCAACGCCCTTGCCAACGCGACGCGTTGGGCCTGACCGCCGGACAACTCGCCCGACCTGCGACCTTCGAGGCCGTCGAGGCCGAGCCGCGCGAACCAGCCGCGGGCCTCGTGCAGCGCGCTGGACCGACGGCCGCGCGCAAGGAGCAGCGGCAGCGCCACGTTCTCCTCGGCCGTCAGCTCCGGGACGAGTTGGCCGAATTGGAAGACGAAGCCGAAGCGGTCGCGGCGCAGCGCGCTGCGTTCGCTCTCCCGCAGGGCGTCGATGCGCCGCCCGTCGTAGTGGATCTCGCCCTCGTCGGGCACCAGGATGCCCGCGAGGCAGTGCAGCAGTGTCGACTTGCCGGAGCCGCTCGGCCCCGTCACGGCGACGATCTCGCCCTGCGCCACGGACAGCTCGGCGCCTCGTAGTGCGGGGGTGCTGCCGAACGAGATCAGCACGTCACGTGCCTCGAGCAGGCTCATGACCGCACCTCCGCCGCCAGCACGCCGAGCCGCGCCACGGTCATGTCGATCCAGCGCAGGTCGGCTTCGAGGTGGAAGAGACCGTGGTCGGCCAGCAGCCTGTCGACAAGCCCCCCGGTGCGACGCAGCTCGGTCAGCTCGCGCATCCGCTCCATGTGGGCGCCCCGCTGGGTGTCGAGGTACGCCTGGGCGTCCCGCTCCAGGAGCAGAGCCATGACGACCTTCGTGAACAGCACGGTCTGCAAGTGCTGCTCGGGCGCGACCGGCTCGGTGAGCCAGGCCTCCACCTCCGTGACCCCGCTGTCGGTGATCACGTACCGCTTGCGGTCGGGCCCCTCCCCCGGCTCGGTCTCACCGACCGCCACCTTCCCGTCCCGGGCCAGGCGGCGCAGCGTCGAGTAGACCTGGCCGTAGGGCAGTGGCTTGCCGCGCCCGAAGTAGGTGTCGTAATTCCGCTTGAGGTCATAGCCGTGGCTCGACTCACGTTCGAGGAGCCCAAGAAGCGCCAGTGGAACGGTCATACCTCGGTGTATACGCCGGGTGTATACGCACGGTCAATACGCCACGGACGTGGCCACGCCTCCACCAACTGGCGTACTGCGGCAACCAGTTGAGCCTTTCAGACCTCTCGGCCCGCCCCGATCGACGCCGCGCCGCAGCACTGCGGTCCCCGACTGTGAGGCCGGCGCGTACGGGGCGACGCAGTCCCCGCGGCGGGCTCGACACCGTTGCCGTACGTACCCGTAGTGACAGTTCTGGGCTCCTCAAGCCCACCCCGGATGTACCCACGTCACCTGATCGACGTAGGGTCCCCTTTTGTTCACCCGAAGGGTGGCATCAGTACCTCGACGACCAGGAGCTCTTCCCGTGCCCGCACCGTCCACAGCCCCGGCGCCCATCTACGACCGACTCGTCGACGAGCACGGTGATGTGCTCGCCGACGCGCGTGAGGCCGCGCACAAGGCCGAGCGCACCGCGGAGGGCGTGCTCGACTTCGGGCACGCGGAAGCCCCCCGGAACCAGCAGGCCCCCGAGGCTCCGCAGTCCCTCCAGCAGCCGCAGGCTCCGCAGTCCCCCCAGGCTTCGCCGTCCTTCCAGGACCAGCAGGCTGCCCAGTCCGCCACCCCCGACCAGGCGCAGGAGCCGCACGGCCAGCAGGGACCGCAGGCCCCCCAGGGTCACCACGCACCGCAGGCGCCGCACTTCCAGGCCTTTCAGGCCCCGCAGCCCCCCGCCCCCACGCAGGAGGGCTGACCGCGACCGCGGCCGGCCCTCCCTGTCGACACGTCCGCCGCGACCCTCCCCCACGGGCCGACGGCAACCGGTCAGGCGCCCACGTACCGCGCCAGGTGCTCACCGGTGAGAGTGGAACGGTCGGCGACGAGGTCGGCGGGGGTTCCCTCGAAGACGACCTTGCCGCCTTCGTGTCCCGCACCGGGGCCCAGGTCGATGATCCAGTCGGCGTGCGCCATCACCGCCTGGTGGTGCTCGATGACGATGACCGACTTGCCGGACTCCACGAGCCGGTCGAGCAGACCGAGCAGCTGCTCCACGTCCGCCAGGTGCAGACCCGTGGTCGGCTCGTCCAGGACGTAGACGCCCCCCTTGTCGGCCATGTGCACGGCGAGCTTGAGCCGCTGCCGCTCGCCGCCGGAGAGCGTCGTCAGCGGCTGGCCCAGGGTGAGGTAGCCGAGCCCGACGTCTTTGAGCCGCTCCAGAATCCTGTACGCGGCCGGAGTGCGCGCCTCCCCTGCCCCGAAGAACTCCACCGCTTCGGTCACCGGCATCGCGAGCACCTCGCTGATGTCCTTGCCCCCGAAGTGGTAGTCGAGCACCGAGGCCTCGAACCGCTTGCCGTCGCACTCCTCGCAGGTGGCGGCCGCGCTCGCCATGATCCCGAGATCGGTGTAGACGACTCCCGCGCCGTTGCAGGTGGGGCAGGCGCCCTCCGAGTTGGCGCTGAACAGTGCGGGCTTCACCCCGTTGGCCTTCGCGAACGCCTTGCGGATCGGCTCGAGGAGACCCGTGTACGTGGCGGGGTTGCTGCGCCGTGAGCCGCGGATCGGGGTCTGGTCGACCGCCACCACTCCGTCGTCGGCGGGGATGGAGCCGTGCACGAGCGAGCTCTTGCCCGAACCCGCGACACCGGTGACGACCGTGAGCACACCGAGCGGAATATCGACGTCGACATCCCTCAGGTTGTGCGCGTGCGCCCCGCGGATCGCGAGCTTGCCGGTGGGCTCGCGCACCGTGTCCTTGACCGCAGCCCGGTCGTCGAGGTGGCGCCCGGTGATGGTGTCACTGGCGCGCAGCTCCTCGACGGTGCCCTCGAAGCAGACGCTGCCGCCGCCCGTGCCCGCGCCGGGGCCGAGGTCCACGACGTGGTCGGCGATCGCGATGGCCTCCGGCTTGTGCTCGACGACCAGCACGGTGTTGCCCTTGTCCCGCAGCCTCAGGAGCAGACTGTTCATCCGCTGGATGTCGTGCGGGTGCAGACCGATGGTGGGTTCGTCGAAGACGTAGGTGACGTCGGTGAGCGAGGAGCCGAGGTGGCGGATCATCTTGACGCGCTGCGCCTCACCGCCGGACAGCGTGCCCGCCGCCCGGTCGAGCGAGAGATAGCCGAGGCCGATCTCCTCGAACGACTCCAGGGTGTGCCGCAGCTTGGCGAGCAGCGGGGCGACCGAGGGCTCCGTCAGGCCGCGCACCCACTCCGCGAGGTCCCGGATCTCCATCGCGCACAGGTCGGCGATGCTCTTGCGCTTGATCTTCGAGGAGCGGGCCAGTTCGCTGAGCCGGGAGCCCTCGCAGTCGGGACATGTCTGGAACGTGACCGCGCGGTCCACGAAGGCGCGGATGTGCGGCTGCATCGACTCCCGGTCCTTGGCCAGGAAGGTCTTCTGGATCTTCGGGATCAGGCCCTCATAGGTGAGGTTGACTCCATTGATCTTGACCTTGGTGGGCTCCCGGTAGAGGAAGTCGTGCCGCTCCTTCTTGGTGTACTTGCGGATCGGCTTGTCCGGGTCGAAGAAGCCCGACTCCCTGATGACGCGCACCACCCAGCCGTCCCCGGTGTAGGTGGGGATGTCGAACGGGTCCTCGTTCAGAGACTTGGAGTCGTCGAAGAGCTGGGTGAAGTCCATGTCGGAGACCGTGCCCCGGCCCTCGCAGTGGGTGCACATCCCGCCGGTGCGGCTGAAGGACACCTTCTCGACCTTGGACTTGTCGGCGCCGCGGTCGACCGTGAACCCGCCCTGCGCGGAAATCGAGGCGACGTTGAACGAGTAGGCGCCGGGTCCACCGATGTGCGGCTTGGCGAGCCGGCTGTAGAGGATGCGCAGCATGGCACTGGCATCGGTGGCGGTGCCGACCGTGGAGCGCGGGTCGGACCCCATCCGCTGCTGGTCGACGGTGATCGCCGTGGTCAGGCCGTCCAGCACGTCGACCTCGGGCCGCGCGAGCGTCGGCATGAAGCCTTGCAGAAACGCGCTGTACGTCTCGTTGATCATCCGCTGGGACTCGGCGGCGATCGTGTCGAACACCAGCGAGCTCTTGCCCGACCCCGAGACCCCGGTGAACACCGTCAGGCGCCGCTTGGGCAGTTCGATGCTGATGTCCTTCAGATTGTTCTCCCGCGCGCCGTGCACGCGGATCAGGTCGTGGCTGTCGGCGGGGTGCGACGGTGCCGACGGGGTCCCCGTCCTCGCGACCTTGCTCATCATGTCTCCATCGGGTGTCCACGGCCGCCGACGGGAATCCGCGGCGTCGCCAGTCTCGAATCGGTGTGTTCGATTGTCTCCGTCCACGCCGCCCCCGCCACCGCTATCGGTGAACACGCCGGGCGGCCTGCCGACGGGTCCGCCATCCGTCTGTGAGGCTATCGAGCACCACTGACAACCCCGTGTTGCACAACTCTCCCCTGGTCACGACCCTGCACACGACCCCGTGCACGCCTATTGACTCAAATTCAAACTCGTCGGTAGCTTCAACTACCAGCGCGCTGAACCCCCTTGCCTCAAACGGAACTTGGCCATGCCCCGGTCCGGTTTCGCGGCTTCCGAAGGCTTCGAAGGAGCATCAGATGGCCCTCCGCGCGTTCAACGGCAGACTCACCGCCCTTGCGGCCACGACCGGCGCCGTCCTCGTCACCCTCGCCGCGCCCGCACACGCGGCCCCCGAGCCCCTCTCCTACGCCGCCCTGGGCGACAGCTACAGCGCCGCCTCCGGTGTGCTCCCGCTCGACCCGAAGACCAGCCCGCTGTGCGCCCGCTCCACCGCCAACTACCCGCATGTCATCGCGAAGCGCACGGGCGCCGCGCTCAAGGACGTGACGTGCGGCGCCGCACAGACCAAGGACTTCGCCGGAGCGCAGTACCCCGGCGTGCCACCGCAACTCGACGCCCTCGGCCAGGACACCGACCTGGTGACGCTCTCCATCGGCGGCAACGACAACAGCACCTTCATCAACACGATCCTGTCCTGCGCCGCATCGGGGATCGCCTCGGGCGGCCAGGGCAACCCGTGCCAGTCCAAGTACGGCGACAAGTTCAGCAACGACATCGACACCAAGACGTACCCGGCGGTGAAGTCCGCGCTCGAGGCGATCAAGAACAAGGCACCGAACGCGCGGGTCGCGATCCTCGGCTACCCGTGGATCATGCCGCCGGCCGCCCAGAAGGGCTGCTTCGTGAAGATGCCGATCGCGTCCGGCGACGTCCCGTACGTGCGCGACATCCAGTCCCACCTCAACAGTGCGGTGCAGCGCGCGGCGAGCGAGACCGGCGTGACCTACGTGGACTTCACCCGGTCCTCCGAAGGCCACGACGCCTGTCAGCCGATGGGCACCCGCTGGGTCGAGCCGGCCCTCTTCGGCACCAACTTCGTCCCCGTGCACCCGAACGCGCTGGGCGAGTCGGCGATGGCGGACGCCACGATGGGTGCGCTCGGAATGCGCTGACGGAACGGACGCGGAGCCCGCTTCACATGAAGGCGATCTCCGGGTACCGCGGGGGGGGGGGGGGCCCGGGCGCCGCCGGCCCCCCCCCCGCGCCCCCGGGGGCGAAATCCGCCGGATAACCCCCCGTTGGCCCCCCCCCCCCCCCCCGGGGGGCCCCGCCCCCCCCCC